>NZ_JACARN010000030.1:0-108211 GCF_013386605.1 Pseudomonas sp. IPO3749
ATCTTGTTGACTATCAGTCTTACTCCACAAGCACCCACACGAATTGCTTGATTCAGTTGTTAAAGAGCGGTTGGTTAAGATCTTTCGTCTCAACCGAGGCGCGCATTCTACAGCAGCCTCATTTGCTGTCAAGTGATTATTTTCAGAAGCTTTCGAAGATTTCTTCAACAACTTCAACCACTTGCGCTTCAGATCTCTCGTCAGCGGGAGGCGAATTCTACAGCGTTACACGCTGCTGTCAACACCTCTTTTTCAACTTCCTCTTGGCTTCGATGAACTGAAGCAACCTGCTGCCGAAACCTGCATAACTCATTGTTTACCAAGGAGTTTTCCGTTTCGACTGCGCCGGAAGTGGGGCGAATTATAGACATCTGGAATCTGCCGTCAATGCCTTTCTTCATATTTCTGTCATATAAGTCAGAAAAGCCCCAAAAACGCGAAAGCCGGCCCCAAGGGGCCGGCTTTCAGCCCACATTACAAGCTGGGGAAAGCAAACTGCGACGCTTCATGGCTGGCCCGTTGCGGCCAACGCTGGGTAATCGCCTTGCGACGGGTATAGAAACGCACCCCATCCGGCCCATACGCATGCAGGTCACCAAACAGCGAACGCTTCCAGCCACCAAAGCTGTGATACGCCACCGGCACCGGCAGAGGAACGTTCACCCCGACCATGCCCACTTCAATCTCGTCACAGAACAGACGTGCCGCTTCACCATCACGGGTAAAGATGCAGGTGCCGTTGCCATATTCGTGATCATTGATCAGTTGCATTGCCGCTTCCAGGCTATTCACCCGGACCACGCACAGTACTGGCCCGAAGATCTCTTCCTTATAGATGCGCATCTGCGGCGTTACACGGTCAAACAGGCTGCCACCAAGGAAGAAACCCTCTTCATGCCCGGCAACACTCAAGCCACGACCATCAACCACCAGCTCGGCACCCGCTGCCACGCCGTCCTCTATATAACCACTGACTTTGTCACGCGCTTGGCCTGTAACCAGTGGCCCCATATCCAGGCCGCAGGACGTACCCGCACCAATTTTCAGCGCCTTGACCTGTGGCACCAGCTTGGCAATCAAGGCATCCGCCACCTGATCGCCCACGCACACGGCGACCGAGATCGCCATGCAGCGCTCGCCGCAAGAACCGTACGCCGCGCCCATCAGTGCACTCACGGCGTTATCCAGGTCCGCATCCGGCATCAGCACCGCGTGGTTCTTGGCACCCCCCAGCGCCTGCACGCGTTTGCCACGCTTGGTGGCTTCCGAATAGATGTACTCGGCAATCGGTGTCGAGCCTACGAAGCTCAGCGCCTTCACTTCCGGCGCTTCAATCAGTGCATCCACCGCGCCCTTGTCGCCGTGCACCACACTGAGCACACCTTTAGGCAGACCGGCCTCCTGTAACAACTGTGCGATCAACAGCGTGGAACTCGGATCACGCTCCGATGGCTTCAGGATGAAACAGTTACCGCAGACGATTGCCAGCGGATACATCCACAACGGCACCATCGCCGGGAAGTTGAACGGCGTAATACCAGCGACTACACCCAGCGGCTGGAAATCCGACCACGCATCAATGTTCGGTCCTACGTTACGGCTGTACTCGCCCTTCAGAATCTCTGGCGCCGAGCACGCGTACTCGACGTTTTCGATCCCGCGTTTCAATTCACCCGCAGCATCTTCCAGGGTCTTGCCATGCTCTTCGCTGATCAACTGCGAGATACGCGCTTCGTTCTGCTCCAGCAATTGCTTGAAACGAAACATCACCTGGGCACGCTTGGCCGCAGGTGTATTACGCCAGGCCGGGAACGCCGCCTTGGCCGAGTCGATTGCCTGTTGAATGGTTTCACGGCTGGCCAACGGCACCTGGTGGATCACCTGGCCAGTGGACGGGTTGTATACGTCGGCACTGCGACCGCTGTCGTTGACCAATTCACCGTTGATCAAATGCTGGATAAGGCTCATGCGGGGCTCCTGAAAAATTGTTCTATATAGAAGGAGAAATCAGTCGATCTTGTTCAGCACTTCGCCGACCGCATCGAACAGGCGATCCAGGTCCTGCGGCTTGCTGTTGAAGGTTGGCCCGAACTGCAGGGTGTCACCGCCAAAGCGCACGTAGAAACCGGCTTTCCACAAGGCCATGCCGGCCTCGAATGGACGCACGATCGCATCACCGTCACGCGGGGCAATCTGGATCGCACCGGCCAGGCCGTAGTTGCGGATGTCGATCACGTTCTTGCTGCCCTTCAAACCGTGCAGCGCATTCTCAAAGTGCGGGGCGACTTCGGCGACGCTCTGCACCAGGTTTTCCTTCTGCAACAGGTCCAATGCCGCCAAGCCAGCCGCGCAGGCGACCGGGTGCGCCGAGTAGGTGTAGCCGTGGGGGAATTCCACCGCATACTCCGGCGTCGCCTGGTTCATGAAGGTCTGATAGATCTCGCTGCTGGCAATCACCGCGCCCATTGGGATCGCACCGTTGGTGACTTGTTTGGCGATACACATCAGGTCCGGAGTCACGCCGAAACTGTCGGCACCGAACATCGAGCCGGTACGGCCGAAGCCGGTGATCACCTCGTCAAACACCAACAGGATGTTGTGCTGATCGCAAATCTCACGCAGACGCTTGAGGTAACCCTGTGGCGGCACCAGCACGCCCGCAGAACCGGCCATCGGCTCGACAAAGACAGCCGCGATGTTCGATGCATCGTGTAGCTCGATCAGCTTGAGCAGCTCATCCGCCAGCGCGATACCGCCCTGTTCCGGCATGCCACGGGAGAAGGCATTGCTCGCCAGTAGGGTGTGCGGCAGATGGTCAACGTCCATCATCGCCTGGCCAAACATCTTACGGTTGCCGTTGACGCCACCCAGGCTGGTGCCGGCAATGTTCACACCGTGGTAACCGCGAGCGCGGCCGATCATTTTGGTTTTGGTCGCCTGGCCTTTCAGGCGCCAGTAGGCACGCACCATTTTCACCGCCGTATCGGCGCACTCGGAGCCGGAGTCGGTGAAAAACACATGGTTCAGGTTGCCAGGGGTCAGGTCGGTGATCTTTTCCGCCAGTTGGAAGGACAACGGATGACCGTATTGGAAGCCCGGCGAGTAGTCCAGAGTGCCCAGTTGCTTGGCCACCGCTTCCTGGATTTCCTTACGGGTATGCCCGGCGCCACAGGTCCACAGGCCCGACAATGAGTCGTACACCTTGCGTCCCTTGTCATCGGTCAACCAGCTACCTTCGGCCGCCACGATCAGGCGCGGGTCGCGCTGGAAGTTACGGTTGGCGGTGTACGGCATCCAGTGCGCGTCCAGCTTCAATTGGCTGGCCAGGGACGATGGGGCGTTTTCGGGCATGTTCATCAGCAAAACCTCGCAGGGCAAAAGGCAGCGTCGGGATTGAAAAGCGTTGTTGCAGCTAAATTGCCACGGCGATAAAGTCGGTGAAATTCAACTCTTCTAACCTTCAGTCAGGCCTTCACTAAACTATGAGCAGCCGTCGACCCGATCCCCTGGCCCAAGTCAGCGACTTCGATATCCGCCTGCTGCGCATCTTTCGCAGCGTGGTCGAATGCGGCGGCTTCTCGGCGGCGGAAACCGTACTGGGCATCGGGCGCTCGGCGATCAGCCAGCAAATGAGCGATCTCGAACAACGCCTCGGATTAAGACTGTGCCAACGCGGCCGCGCCGGCTTCTCGCTGACCGAAGAGGGCCGCGAGGTCTACCAATCCGCACTGCAACTATTGAGCGCCCTGGAAAGTTTCCGCACCGAGGTCAACGGTTTGCACCAGCACTTGCGCGGCGAGTTGATCATCGGCCTCACCGACAACCTCGTCACCCTGCCCCACATGCGCATCACCCATGCGCTCGCGCAATTGAAGGAACGTGGTCCGGACGTGCAAATCCAGATCCGCATGATCGCCCCTAACGAAGTCGAGCAAGGTGTACTCGACGGCCGCCTGCATGTCGGCGTAGTGCCCCAGGCCAGCGCGCTGTCGGGGTTGGAATACCAGCCGCTGTACAGTGAGCGTTCACTGCTCTACTGCGCGGTGGGTCACCCGCTGTTTTACGCCGACAACAAGCAGCTGGACGACGCACGCATCGATGCCCAAGACGCGATCGCCCCGACCTTCCGCCTGCCCGCCGAAATCCAGGCCCATTACCAGGCGCTCAACTGCACCGCGAGCGCTTCGGACCGCGAAGGCATGGCCTTCCTGATTCTCACCGGCCGCTACATCGGCTACCTACCCGACCACTACGCGAGCCTGTGGGTACAACAAGGCCGACTGCGTGCGCTGAAACCGGCTACACGTTTTTACGATTTAAGCCTCGCATCGGTCACGCGCAAGGGCCGTCGCCCCCATTTGGTGCTGGAAAGCTTCCTGGAAAGTCTCGCGGCAACCCGCTAAATCGGCCTTGCAGCTAAAAGCTGAGCAGTTGGACAGCTTTTTGCAACAACCCAAGGACATAGACCTTGAGTTTGCCCGCCATGCCACCAGAAGCATCCAACAGCAGCGACCTGATCTACGGCCTCAACGACCGCCCCAAACCCGGCCCGGCTTTTCTCGCCGCACTGCAACATGTACTTGCTGCATTTGTCGGCATCATCACCCCGCCGCTGATCATCGGTTCCACCTTGGGCCTCACGGCCCATTTGCCCTACCTGATCAGCATGGCGCTGATGGTCTCCGGCGTAGGCACCTTCATCCAGGCACGTAGGCCATTTGGCATCGGCGCCGGGATGATCTGCCTGCAAGGCACCAGCTTTGCGTTTCTTGGCGCAGTGTTATCGGCGGGCTTCCTGGTGAAACAACGCGGCGGCAGCCCGGAAGACATCATGGCGATGATCTTTGGCGTGTGCTTTTTCGGCGCTGCGGTGCAGATCGTGCTGAGTCGCTTTATCGGTCAGTTGCGTCGAGTCATCACGCCCTTGGTGACCGGGATTGTCATCACACTGATCGGCATCAGCTTGATCAAGGTCGGTATCACTGACCTCGGCGGCGGCTTCAACGCCCCCGACTTCGGCGCCCCTACCAACCTGGCGCTGGGCGTTTTCGTCGTGTTGACGATCATTCTGCTCAACCGTTCCAATACGCCGTGGGTACGCCTCTCGGCCATCATCATCGGCTTGGCCCTCGGCAGCCTGGCCGCCTGGTTCAGCGGCAAGCTCGTGCCGCAAGCCCTGCCCGACCTGCCTCTGGTCAGCCTGCCGATTCCGTTTCGCTTTGGTTTCAACTTCGACTGGAGCGCTTTCCTGCCAATTGCGCTGATTTATCTGATCAGCAGCATCGAAACCGTCGGCGACCTCACCGCCAACTGCATGATCGCCCGCCAGCCCATCAGCGGCCCTTCTTATATAAGCCGGCTCAAGGGCGGCGTACTCGGCGATGGCGTGAGCTGCATGATCGCCGCCACGTTCAGCGCCTTCCCCAATACCACCTTCGCGCAGAATAACGGGGTGATCCAACTGACCGGCGTGGCCAGCCGTTACGTCGGCTTATATATAGGCGTGGTGCTGTTTTGCCTCGGCTTGTTTCCATTGATTGGCGCGGTACTGCAACAAATCCCCAAACCGGTATTGGGCGGCGCCACCCTGGTGATGTTCGGCAGCGTGGCCGCTGCCGGCGTGCGCATCCTCGCCCAGGCGCCACTGGACCGACGCAGCATGCTGATTATCGCCACCTCGTTTGGCGTCGGCCTGGGCATCGCCGCGCAACCGAACCTGCTGCACCTGATGCCGACGCTGGTACAGAACCTGTTCGACTCCGCCATCACCAGCGGCGGGCTGACCGCGATTGTGTTGTGCCTGTTGTTGCCCGAAGCCAAAGCCGCCACGACTGCCGCAAACCACGCACCGGAAAGCGACACGCTGGAATCGCTTTGACGGTTTTATTGCATCAGGACTTGTCTGAGGCTTGAGGGTGGGTTATCTGTGCACACGTCGTCTCTATCGATCAGCACGGAAACCTCCATGAGCCTCGAAGTTCCTGCCCACAGCAACCACGCCGGTAAGCCCGCCAGCCGTATTCGGCAAAAGAACGAACAAGCGATTCTCCAGGCTGCTGAAGATGAGTTCGCGCGTCATGGCTACAAAGGCACCAGCATGAACACGATTGCTGCCAGTGCCGGGCTGCCCAAGGCCAACTTGCATTACTACTTCACCAACAAGCTGGGCCTGTACATTGCGGTGCTCAGCAACATCCTTGAACTATGGGACAGCACCTTCAACGGACTGAACGCCGAAGACGACCCGGCCGTGGCCCTCACCCGCTACATCCGCACCAAGATGGAGTTTTCGCGTCGCCAGCCCCAGGCCTCGCGAATCTTCGCCATGGAGATCATCAGTGGCGGCGAATGCCTGACCGAATATTTCAGCCAGGACTATCGCGCCTGGTTCAGCGGCCGGGCGGCAGTGTTCCAGGCCTGGATCGACGCCGGCAAGATGGACCCGATCGACCCCGTGCACCTGATCTTCCTGCTCTGGGGCAGCACCCAGCACTACGCCGACTTTGCCACCCAGATCTGCCGCGTCACCGGTCGCACCAAGCTGACCAAGCAGGATATGGAAGACGCCGGCACCAACCTGATCCACATCATTCTCAAGGGTTGCGGCATCAAGCCGACCCTGTAAACGAAGCGACTTATGCCTTTCACGCTCACCGGCCTTTGCGAGTTTCGCGAAGAAATACGTAAAAGCCGCTTTATCACCCTCGCGGCGCCCATCACCAGCGCGCAAGACGCCCAGGCGTTTTTCGAGCAGCACAGCGACTTGAACGCCACGCACAACTGCTGGGCCTGGAAGCTCGCTGACCAGTACCGCAGCAATGACGACGGCGAACCCGGCGGCACTGCTGGTCGACCGATACTGGCCGCTATTGAAGCGCAGGGTTTTGATCAGGTCGCAGTGCTGGTGATCCGCTGGTACGGCGGCATTCAGTTGGGCACCGGCGGTCTGGCCCGCGCCTACGGCGGCGGTGCGAATAAATGCCTGCAAACGGCTGAACGCATTGAGTTGATCAGCCGCGTACCGTTGAACTGCGCCTGCGCTTTCGCCGAGCTGAATCTGGTTAAACTGCGCGTTGCAGAACTGGGCGGGCTGGTGGTCGAAGAAACCTTCACCGCCAACGGCGTCGAGTTGCAGCTTGCCTTGGGCGAAGCGCATATCGACACCCTGCAAATTCAACTCGCTGACCTCAGCCGTGGGCGTATCCTGCTCCAACGCTGAAATCCCTGAACCGCGACGCTTAAAGGAAGCTTTTCATGTCTACGCCAAAAACCGCATTGATCATCGGCGCCTCGCGTGGGCTGGGCCTTGGCCTGGTCAAGCAACTGTTGCAGGACGGTTGGGACGTGACCGCCACCGTGCGTGATCCGAGCAAGGCCGATGCCCTGAAAGCCGTGGGCCCGGTACAGATCGAGAAACTCGACATGGACGACCAGCAAGCCGTGATCGCCCTGAGCCAACGCCTGAAGGAACGCACCTTCGACCTGCTGTTCGTCAACGCCGGCGTCAAAGGCCCCGCCAATCAGGAGCCGGGGCACGCCACCTTGGCAGAAGTCGGCCAGTTGTTCTTCACCAACGCCGTTGCGCCGATCAACCTGGCCCAGCGTTTTGTCGCGCAGATCCGCAAAGACACTGGCGTGCTGGCCTTCATGAGTTCGGTACTGGGCAGCGTGACCATCCCGGACGGCTCCGACCTGGCGCTGTACAAAGCCAGCAAGGCGGCACTCAACTCCATGACCAACAGTTTTATCACCCAGTTGGGCGATCACAAGCTGACCGTGCTGTCGCTGCACCCAGGCTGGGTGAAGACCGACATGGGCGGCGAAAACGCGCACATTGACGTCGATACCAGCGTGCGCGGTCTGGTGGATCAGGTGAACGCCTACACCGGCAAAGGCGGCCATCACTTCATCGATTACAAAGGCGACACCATCGCCTGGTAAAACCCTGGGGATCGTTATCGACCGATTGCCGTCGGTAGCGATCCGCGCGTAGACTGCCCCCTCGCCTTCACCGGCGACCCTGGATCAGCAGACAGGGCAACACTGAGCTGGCAAACCTGAACCCATCATTCAGAGGAGCCGGCCAATGCCTGCGACCCGTATCTGGTTAAAAAACCCCCTCGCGATTTTCACCGCCAATGGCCTCGACGCCCGTGGCGGCCTGGTGCTGCAAGACGGTGTGATCACCGAAGTGCTGGCCCAAGGCCAAGAACCTGCGCAGCCCTGCGCCCAAGTGTTCGATGCGCGTGAGCATGTGGTCCTGCCGGGGCTGATCAATACCCACCATCATTTCTATCAAACCCTGACTCGCGCCTGGGCACCGGTGGTCAATCAGCCGTTGTTTCCCTGGTTGAAAACCTTGTATCCGGTGTGGGCGCGGCTCACCCCGGAAAAACTCGCCCTCGCCAGCAAAGTCGCATTGGCCGAATTGCTGCTTTCGGGCTGCACCACGGCGGCCGACCACCACTACCTGTTCCCCGACGGCCTGGAAAACGCCATCGACGTGCAGGTTGAAAGCGTGCGCGAACTGGGCATGCGCGCCATGCTCACCCGTGGTTCCATGAGCCTTGGCGAAGCCGACGGCGGCCTGCCACCGCAACAGACCGTGCAACAGGGCCAAGTCATCCTTGAAGACAGCCAACGCCTGATCCACGAATACCATGAGCGTGGTGACGGCGCGCAAATCCAGATCGCCCTGGCGCCCTGCTCACCGTTTTCCGTGACCCCGGAAATCATGGAAGCCAGCGCCGAGCTGGCCAACCGCCTGGATGTGCGCTTGCACACACACCTGGCGGAAACCCTCGACGAAGAAGACTTCTGCCTGCAGCGCTTCGGCTTGCGCACCGTGGACTACCTGGACAGCGTCGGCTGGCTCGGCCCGCGCACCTGGCTGGCCCATGGTATTCACTTCAACCCGGATGAAATTGCACGCCTGGGCGCCGCCGGCACCGGTATCTGCCATTGTCCAAGCTCGAACATGCGCCTGGCGTCCGGTATCTGTCCGACCCTGGACCTGCTCGCCGCCGGCGCACCTATCGGCCTAGGTGTGGACGGTTCCGCTTCCAATGATGCGTCGAACATGATCCTTGAAGCGCGCCAGGCTTTGTATATCCAGCGACTGCGTTACGGCGCGGAAAAGATCACCCCGCAAGGCGTGCTGGGCTGGGCGACCAAAGGCTCGGCGCAGTTGTTGGGCCGTACGGATATCGGTGAGTTGGCAGTAGGAAAACAGGCCGACCTGGCGCTGTTCAAGCTCGACGAGCTGCGCTTCTCCGGTAGCCACGACCCGATCTCGGCGCTGCTGCTGTGCGGCGCCGACCGTGCGGACCGGGTGATGATTGCAGGAAAATGGCGCGTGATCGACGGCCAAGTCGAAGGCCTGGACCTGAAAGGCTTGATCGCCGATCACAGCCAGGCCGCGCGGCAGTTGATCGCCGGCTGACTACAACCCCAACAGCGACAGCATGATAAAGGTCGCAAAGAGCACAAAATGGGTCATCCCTTCGATGGCGTTGGTTTCGCCATCGTTGAGGTTGATCGCGCTGACAATCAGCGTGATAAACACCATCACGGTCTGTACCGGGGTCATTGCCATCTGGAACGGCTGGCCGGTGTAGAGCGCCATCGCTTCCATCACCGGCACTGTCAGGATCACCGTCGACAGCGAAGCGCCCAACGCGATATTCACCACCGACTGCATGCGGTTGGCCAACGCGGCGCGCAATGCCGTCAAAATCTCCGGTGCAGCCGAAATCGCCGCGACCACAATCGCCGTGATCACCGGCGGCGCTCCCGTACCTTCCAGGCCAAGATCCAGGGTCTTGGACATCACCTCGGCCAGTGCGCCGATCACAATCACCCCAAACACCAGGGTGCCGATGGAAAATGCCAGGTTGACCGGCGGCGCCTCCTGTTCTTCCGGCAACTTCTTACGGCGTTTTTCCGGGTAGCTGTAGCTGAAGAAATAACTGTGCGGCCCCACCTGCATGCGCAGGAACAGGGTGTACAACACCACCATCGCGCCAATGGTAAAGGCCGAGTAGATTTTCCAGTCGGCTTCGGGGATGAATTCCGGCACCACCATCGACACGCCCATGGCGGTGAGGATCATCACGCTATAGGTGCGGGCCGAATCATCGTTGTAGGACTGTTCACCATGTTTGATGCCGCCCATCAGCGCGGCCAGGCCGAGGATGCCGTTGATATCGAGCATGACCGCGGAATAAATGGTGTCCCGCACCAAGGTGGGCGACGGTTCGTTGCTCATCATGATCGCCAGGATCACCACCTCCACCAGCACAGCCGCCAGGGTGAGGATCATGGTGCCGTAGGGGTCGCCGACTTTTTCCGCGAGTTGCTCGGCATGGTGCGCCACGCGCATCGACGCCACCACGATAAAGCCGATCAGCACCACGCCGGCCAGCAACGCCGTGATCTGCCCGTTGTGCAGCATCCAGTGCTCCAATGGGTAGGCGGCGATGGCGGCAATCAGCGCCAGTAGCATGAATTTTTCTTGCTTGAGGGATGTGAGCATTCCGGGCCTTTTAGTGCGGCAAATCAGTCATTGATGGGGTACAGACTGCGTCACGCCGCTAACGTTTCGTTACACCTTAGTTCACGTGGCCCTTGCGCGAATGCAACGAAAACAATCCTGCTGGTCAGGTTTTGCCGATTATTTCGGCCATGGCCTGTAGAATGCCGCCATTGCACCTGATGAGAATTTAGAAAATGTACGATTGGCTCAACGCCCTGCCCAAGGCTGAACTGCACCTGCACCTGGAAGGCTCGCTGGAGCCTGAGCTGCTGTTCGCCCTGGCCGAGCGCAACAAGATTGCGCTGCCGTGGAACGACGTCGAAACCCTGCGCAAGGCTTATGCCTTCAACAACCTGCAAGAGTTTCTCGACCTGTATTACAAGGGCGCCGACGTGCTGCGCACTTCCCAGGATTTCTACGACCTGACCTGGGCCTACCTGCTGCGCTGCAAAGAGCAGAACGTGATCCACACCGAACCCTTCTTCGACCCGCAGACCCACACCGACCGTGGTATCCCGTTCGAAGTGGTGCTCAACGGCATCGCCGCCGCGCTGAAAGATGGCGAGCAGCAACTGGGTATCACCAGCGGCTTGATCCTCAGCTTCCTGCGCCACCTGAGCGAAGCCGAGGCCGAGAAAACCCTGGACCAGGCCTTGCCGTTCCGTGACGCATTCGTGGCCGTGGGCCTGGACAGCTCGGAAATGGGGCACCCGCCAAGCAAGTTCCAGCGCGTGTTCGACCGTGCCCGCCACGAAGGCTTCCTTACCGTGGCCCACGCCGGCGAAGAAGGCCCGCCCGAGTACATCTGGGAAGCGATCGACCTGCTGAAAATCCAGCGTATCGACCACGGCGTGCGCGCCATCGAAGACGAGCGCCTGATGCAGCGCATCATCGACGAGCAGATCCCGCTGACCGTGTGCCCACTGTCCAACACCAAGCTGTGCGTGTTCGACGACATGGCCCAGCACAACATTCTCGACATGCTGGAGCGTGGCGTGAAGGTGACGGTGAACTCCGATGACCCGGCCTACTTCGGCGGTTATGTCACCGAGAACTTCCACGCGCTGTACACCTCGCTGGGCATGACCCAGGACCAGGCTAAACGCCTGGCACAGAACAGCCTGGATGCGCGCCTCGTAAAGCCATGACTGAGTAAAAGCGGTTGGCTATGTCACACAGACATGGCCAATCGGGTGATTTCCCTGTGCCCTACGGCGTTGACCCGTAATGCGTGGGACTCATTGATCACACTGATCCAGTTCGACTGCAGAAACAGCTGCAACAACCCCGCGCCCAGCGCACCGCCCAGATGGGGTTGGTGCTGGCTCCAGTCGAAACAATTGCACACCAGCGGCGACGCCAGGGCTTGGGTAAAAATCCCCAGGCCTGCCAGGCGCTGCGCGCCCTTGACCGTGATATCGGTGCGGTGCTCATGACGTTCGATCCAATCCGCTTCCAGCAGGTGCTGATACAACTGCGCGCCCAATTCCCCGCCGAGGTGACCATGGCACAGGCGGGCATGGCGTAACAATGCGGGAGCCACCAGGGCCGGTGGCAGAGCATCCGGCGCGCGGCGTGCGGCGCAGGCCATGGTGGTCCTCGCCAAGGCATCGATGGCGGCGCTGACATCAGGTGCCGCGACACGGAACAAGCGTTTGCCACGCCGGGCTTCCACCCGCAATACACCACTGGCCGTCATTCGCGCCAGGTGCGCGTTGGCGGAGGTCGGTGACAACCCGGCAAGCATCGCCAACTCGGCTGGCGACTTGGCCGAGCCATCCATCAAGGCCCACAGCATGGCAGTACGTTTGGGCTCGGCGAGCAAGCTGGCGATCTGACTGATGCAAGGTGCAGCTTCCATCTTTTCACTCCCTGTCGATTTATTTTTCTGCTGAGGTTGGCACCAAAGTATAGGGGCGCAAACCGCCGGTTCCATGGCGTCTGACAGCGTAGATAGGGACAGGATATGAGTGAAATTTCCGGCTTTGATGGAGTCCTTTACGTGGTGCCGGATCGCTCTGGCAATTGGGCGGTCAGTGTCGCACAACGGGACACGAGCATTTCCCGCAACAAGTTAATGGGTTTGCTCAGTTGCGCCCGATGGGCGCACAACAGATTGAGCGGCGTACGCTCGCCCCGCAGCTCCGGCAGGATCAGGCGCAAACGTCCTGCCAGCACATCGGTACTCACATCCAGCCAGGACTTATAGGCAATGCCCACGCCCGCCACCGCCCAGCGCCGGACCACATCGGCATCGTCACTGAAGCGGTCACCGGTGACGGTCAGGCTGATTTCACGTTTACCGTCGTGAAAGCTCCAGTGGTCGTGGACCCGGCTGCCGAGCATGTACAACAGGCAATTGTGCTGGGCCAGTTGCTCCAGGTGCCGAGGCTCGCCATACCGTGCGAGATAGCTGGGAGACGCACACAGCACACGCACATTGTCCGGGGCGATGGGCAGCGCAATCAGGCTGGAGTCTTCAGGCTCACCGTAGCGCAGGGCGATATCCACCGGCTGACGGAAAAGATCGGCAATCCGATCGCCCAGCAACAGCCGCACGGTGAGTTGCGGGTAGTCACGCTGGAACTCATCCAACCACGGCAACAGCTGATTGCGCCCGAAATCCGACGGGGCCGACAACTGCAGCACACCACTGACATGGTCCTGGCCGCTGGCCAATAAGCGTCGCCCTTCATCCAGCGAGCTTAAGGCCGCCCGAGCATATTCCAGGAAGCCCTCGCCTTCGGCGGTCAGGCGCAGGCTGCGAGTGGAACGCGCCAGCAAGCGTGTGCCCAGTTGCTGTTCGATGCGCTTGAGCGCCGCACTCGCCACCGCAGGCGACAGGTCCATTACCCTGGCTGCTGCGGACAAGCTGCCCAGGTCTGCCGCACGCACAAACAACTGCAAATCATCAAAACGCAGCATGCTCTTCCGCTCATTATCAAAATTTTGTTGAAACAGACTGCAGTTTTAGCGGGTTTTATCTGCGCGGGAAATAGCCAATCATCTGTGCATCCCGTTCATCACGTGTCTGGAGTTGAATATGTCCACCGCCTTTAACGTCATTGCCACGCTGATCGCCAAACCCGGCCAACAAGCCACCCTGGAAACCCTGCTGCGCGGCCTGTTGGAGCCCACGCGCCTGGAAGCCGGTTGCGAGCAGTACGACCTGCACCAGGATCTGCAACACCCCGAAACCTTCTACATGCTCGAACGCTGGAGCGACGACGCGGCGCTGGCCGACCACGACCAGAGCGCGCATATCCAGAGCTTTCGCGCCAAAGCCGCCGATGTGCTCGAACACTTCGAACTCAAGCGCCTGAAGTTCCTCGCCTGATCCCCCCTTTTCTGGAGCCATCATGAAAGCCATTGCCTACTACGCCTCACTGCCGATCAACGATCCAAATGCCCTGCAAGACATCGAACTGCCCGCGCCTGTCGCCGGCCCGCGTGACTTGCTGGTGGAAGTCAAAGCCATCTCGGTCAACCCGGTAGACACCAAGGTGCGCCAGAACGTCGCCCCGGAAAATGGCGCCGCCAAGGTACTGGGCTGGGACGTGGCCGGTGTGGTCAAGGCCGTCGGCAGCGACGTGACGCTGTTCAAGGCCGGTGACAAGGTGTTCTACGCCGGCTCCCTGGTGCGTCCTGGCGGCAACAGCGAATTGCACACCGTGGACGAGCGCATCGTCGGGCATATGCCGAAAAGCCTGGGGTTTGCCGACGCCGCCGCGTTACCGCTGACCGCCATCACCGCCTGGGAATTGCTGTTCGAGCGCCTGCAAGTGCAGGAAGGTACGCAAGACGAAGGCCAGAGCCTGCTGATCGTCGGTGCCGCCGGTGGCGTGGGGTCGATCCTGACTCAACTGGCCAGCCAGCTCACCGCCCTGAAAGTGATCGGCACCGCTTCACGTCCGCAAACCCAGGAGTGGGCCAAGACACTCGGCGCCGACCTGGTGATCGACCACAGCCAACCGCTGAGCAAAGCGCTGAAAGCTGCCGGCCACCCGCAAGTGACCCACGTTGCCAGCCTGACCCAGACCGATCATCACCTGGACCAACTGGTGGAAGCCCTGCAACCCCAGGGCAAGCTGGCACTGATCGACGACCCCAAGGCGCTGGACGTCAGCAAACTCAAGCGCAAGAGCCTGTCGCTGCATTGGGAGTTCATGTACACGCGCTCGATGTTCGAGACCCCGGACATGATCGAACAGCACAACCTGCTCAATCGCGTGGCCGAACTGATCGACGCCGGCACCCTGAAAACCACGGTGGGTGAGCACTTCGGTGTGATCAATGCGGCAAACCTGCGCCGTGCCCACGCGCTGCTGGAAAGTGGCAAGGCCAAGGGCAAGATCGTGCTGGAAGGCTTCTAAAAAATAGCTGTCAGGGCCGTCCATTATTCATGTGGGTAATGGACGACACCGCTAGTCAGAGAGTTGACCTTTGTCATCTTTGTGAGCGTATTCGGGTTTATATTGGCCGCCTTTGCCACGATTCTTTTACGTGAGGAAGTCAGCAATGAAAATCCTGATAAAAGCGTTAGCAAAATCCGCAGGCAATAAATGGCAGGTCCGTCTCGACCAGGACGCCTTCACCTTCCGCACCGAGGCCGAGGCCCGTGCCTTTGCCGACACTCTGCAAGCCCGTATCCAGGCCCCTCACCGTTTCCCCAACAGCCAGCAACGCTCCGTCGCCGGCTGATCCGCTGTTCAGACCTGCGCCTGCAAGGCCCGTTTGCGTTGCAGGCGCTGGGTCGACATCGCAATCGTCACCGCCAACACACCGCACAAGCTGATGACCATCGCCATCGGCATCGCCGTGCCGTCGTGCAAAACCCCGACCAACGACGCCGCCCCTGCCGCCACGCCAAACTGAATGCAACCGAGCAACGCCGAAGCGCTACCGGCCCGTGCACCCTGCCCGCTCATGGCACAAGCCGAGGTATTCGGCAAAATACAGCCCAGGCTGGCAATGCAGATAAACAGCGGCACCAGCAATGGCCACAGCGCATCGGTGCGCAGCGCCGCGATACCCAGCAAGCTCAACGCGGCCAGCAGATAGACCCACACACTGCGCGACAACAGGAACGCCGGGCCACGCTTGGACAGCAACCGCGCGTTGACCTGCGCTACCAGGATAAAGCCCGCAGCGTTGGAGCCGAACAGCCAGCCGTAATGCTCGGCAGGCACGCCATAGAGCTGAATAAATACGAAAGGTGAACCGGCAATGTAGGCAAACATCCCGGCAATCGAGATACCACCGGTGAGGGCATAGCCGAGGTAAACCCGGTCCGACAGCAGCGCCGCATAACGACGCAGCGATCCGGACAACGGCTGGCGCGGCTGATGGGCCGGGAAGGTTTCCGGCAGCCCGACCGCGACGGCGATGGCCGCCATCACGCTGAAGATCGACAGGGCGAGGAAGATCGACTGCCAGCCCCATATGCCCACCATCAAACCACCGGCCAGCGGTGCGAGGATCGGCGCCAGGCCGGTGACCAGCATCAACTGGGAAAACACCTTGGCCGAGCCGACCGCGTCGCATTTGTCGCTGACCACTGCGCGGGAAATCACCATGCCGGCGCAGCCACCGAGGGCTTGCACAAAACGCGCAGCGATCAGCCACTCCAGGGTCGGTGCAAAGGCGCAGGCGAACGATGCCAGGGTAAACAGCGTAACGCCACTGAGCAGCGGGCCGCGTCGACCAAAGCGGTCGGCCAGTGGGCCATAGATCAGTTGGCCGATGGCCAGGCCAGCGAAATACACCGCCAGGGTCAGCTGGATGTGTTTTTCATCCGTCGCGAAAGCCTTGGCCATGGCCGGGAAGCCGGGCAGGTAAAAGTCGATCGCCAACGGCGCGAAGGCGCTCAAGGCACCCAGAATCAGGATTATGCGAAGGTTCATCGGGCACCCAAGTGAGACGGCAGCCCGATAGTCTAGCCGCGCTTGGGTGCATTGAACACGATAGCTCGCTAACTATTTACCCGTATCAGGCAAGCTTGGCGCTGTAGCCCTCTTCGGTGATCGCCTCGATCACTTGCTCGGCAGACAAACGGCTTTCGACGCCCACTTCCTTGGCCGCCAGGTCGACCTTCACGCTGGCCGCCGGGTCCTGGCTCTGCACGGCCTGGGTCACCGCTCGAACGCAATGGCCGCAGGTCATTCCTTCAACGCTGAATACTTGCATGACATGACTCCTTTGATGAGGTTGGACCCAGTCTCGACCTTGCCACGATGGCAAGGTCAAGTTCCGGAAATTTCTGCCGGGCTGGTATTTGGCCGCTCCAAAGGCCAAGCTTCACCCATCTTTGATTCACACCACGGAGCATTCGCCATGCGCTGGTCGTTTTTTGCCCTTGCGGGCCTGATGAGCTTGTCGGCCGCCGTGCCTCAGGCCTTCGCCGCAGAAGACTATGCGGTGCTGATCATTTCCCGGGAACGCCTGGAAGTGCCGACCAACTGCGAGATCGGCCTGTACCTGAATGACCAACTCGCCGGCCGGCTGTTCCAGGAACAGGCTACGTCGTTCAACTTGCCGGCGGGTAATCTGTCGTTGCGCCTGAAATTGCTGCCGGGCCAATCCCCCGGCTGCCTGCCGGGCATGCTGGCGCCACCGGCGCAGAACATCACGCTCAAGGCCGGTGATGTGCGCAAATTGCGCATTGCCCAGGGACCGGATGGGATGTACCTCAAAGCCGCCAAATTGGAATATTAAAGGCGCTTGACCTTCCCCACAGGTCAAGGTTGATCCTAGGGGCAACTTCTCTTGGAGGACTGCCCCATGAATGGATCCACCACCTTTGACCTGCCCATCAGCGGCATGACCTGCGCCAGCTGTGCCGGCCGGGTCGAGCGTGCGCTGGGCAAGGTGCCGGGGGTGCAACGCGTCAGCGTCAACCTGGCCAATGAGCGCGCCCATATCGAAGTACTCGGCCAGATGGACCCCGGCGTGTTGATCGCCGCCGTCGACAAAGCCGGCTACACCGCCACCCTGCCCCAGAGCGAAACCGCCACCGACGCCAATCAAACCCAGCGCCTGCACCGCGAGCGTTGGTCGCTGCTGCTGGCGATCCTGCTGGCTTTGCCATTGGTGCTGCCGATGCTGGTGGAACCCTTCGGCCTGCACTGGATGCTGCCCGCCTGGGCGCAGTTCGCGCTGGCCACCCCGGTACAATTCATCTTTGGCGCGCGCTTTTACATCGCCGCCTGGAAAGCCGTGCGTGCCGGTGCCGGCAATATGGACCTGCTGGTGGCGATCGGCACCAGCGCCGGTTACGGCCTGAGTATTTATGAATGGCTCACCGCGCATCCTGGCATGGCGCCGCACCTGTACTTCGAAGCCTCTGCGGTGGTGATCGCCCTGGTACTGCTGGGCAAATACCTGGAGAGCCGCGCCAAGCGCCAGACCGCCAGCGCTATCCGCGCCCTGGAAGCCTTGCGTCCGGAGCGGGCGATTCGGGTGATTGAAGGCCGTGAAGAAGATGTCGCCATCAATGCCCTGAAACTCAATGACTTGGTGCTGGTAAAACCCGGTGAACGCTTCCCGGTGGACGGTGAAGTCGTCGAGGGCCAAAGCCATGCCGACGAAGCCCTGATCAGTGGCGAGAGCCTGCCCGTACCGAAACAACCCGGCGATCAGGTTACCGGTGGCGCCATCAATGGCGAAGGTCGCCTGCTGGTGCGCACCCTGGCCCTCGGCGCCGAAAGCGTGCTGGCGCGGATCATCCGTCTGGTGGAAGACGCCCAGGCCGCCAAGGCACCGATCCAGAAACTGGTGGATAAAGTCAGCCAGGTATTCGTTCCGGCCGTGCTGGTGCTGGCGTTGATGACTGTGGTGGGTTGGTGGCTGTATGGCGCGCCCTTGGAAACGGCAATCATCAATGCCGTCGCCGTGTTGGTGATCGCCTGCCCTTGCGCCCTGGGCCTGGCGACGCCAACCGCCATCATGGCCGGTACAGGCGTTGCCGCTCGCCACGGCATTTTGATCAAGGACGCAGAAGCCCTGGAACGCGCCCATGAAGTGAGCGCGGTGGTTTTCGACAAGACCGGTACCCTCACCTCCGGCGCGCCAAAAATTGCGCACCTGGCGGCCGTGGATGGCAATGAGGCCTTGCTGCTGCAGCAAGCCGGCGCGTTGCAACGGGGCAGTGAACACCCGCTGGCCAAAGCCGTGCTGGATGCCTGTGATGAAAAAGGGCTGAAGGTGGCTGATGTAACGGCCAGCCAATCCCTGACCGGACGCGGCATCGCCGGCACGCTGGACGGCCGGCAACTGGCCCTGGGCAACCGTCGCCTGCTGGAAGAAAGCGGCTTGAACGCGGGCGGGTTGGCCGAATCAGCCAAGGCTTGGGAGGCAGAAGGCCGCACCTTGTCCTGGCTGATCGAGCAAGGCTCACAACCCCGTATGCTGGGACTGTTCGCCTTTGGCGACACGCTCAAAACCGGCGCGTTGGAAGCGGTGGAGCAACTCAGGGCCCAGCACATCAGCAGCCATTTGCTCACCGGTGACAATCGCGGCAGCGCCCGCGTGGTCGCCGAGGCGTTGGGTATCGACGACGTGCACGCCGAAGTATTGCCCGCCGACAAAGCCGCCACCGTCGCCGAGTTGAAAAAAACCGGCGTGGTGGCCATGGTCGGTGACGGCATCAACGACGCCCCGGCCCTGGCCGCCGCCGATATCGGCATCGCCATGGGCGGCGGCACCGACGTGGCCATGCACGCCGCCGGTATCACCCTGATGCGCGGCGATCCGCGCCTGGTGCCAGCCGCGCTGGAAATCAGCCGCAAGACCTACGCCAAGATCCGCCAGAACCTGTTCTGGGCCTTTGTGTATAACTTGATCGGCATTCCCCTGGCGGCATTCGGCCTGCTCAACCCGGTGTTGGCCGGTGCGGCGATGGCCTTGTCCAGCGTCAGCGTGGTGAGTAATGCGTTACTGTTGAAGACGTGGAAGCCCAAGAACCTGGAGGATCAGCGCCCATGAACATCGGCCAAGCCGCACGCCAGAGCGGGTTGAGTGCCAAGATGATTCGCTACTACGAATCCATCGGCCTGCTCAAAGCCGCGCATCGCACCGACAGTGGCTATCGCGTATACGGCCAGGATGACTTGCACACCCTGGCGTTTATCAAACGCTCGCGGGACTTGGGGTTTTCATTGGAAGAGGTCGGCAGGTTGCTGACCCTGTGGCAGGACCGGCAACGGGCCAGCGCCGACGTAAAAGCCTTGGCGCGCCAGCATATCGATGAACTGAACCAGAAGATTCTGGAACTGGGGCAACTGCGCGATACCTTGCAGGACCTGGTGGAACACTGCCAGGGCGATCATCGGCCGGATTGTCCGATTCTCAAGGAGTTGGCGTCCGGTAGCTGTTGCGCCTGAAGGAGTCTATCTGAATACATACAAACCAAATGTGGGAGCGGGCTTGCTCGCGAATGCGGGGTGAGAGTCGATACATTTGCTGACTGATCCACCGCATTCGCGAGCAAGCCCGCTCCCACATTTTTAGATCTCCATGTATCTGGAGATCATTGCATCCAAGGCGGTGGCGGTGGCTCGTCCGGCACCTTGCTCGGTGGCGCATCATCCGCCGCCCGAATCGCCTGGCGACGCTCCTCGTCCAACCGCGCCGCTTCGATCTCGCGGATCACGCCGCCGACATCCGCCAGTTCTTCCGGTTCGTCAAACTCACCGGTCAAGACACTGGCCGGGTGCAGGGTGCCGGCTTCGTACAGCGCCCACATTTCCTTGGCGTACTTGGTCTTCTTCAGCTCCGGGGCAAAGCGCCCGAAGTAGGACGCCATGTTGCCCACATCGCGCTCCAGCATGCTGAAGGCGTGGTTGTTGCCCGCCGCATCCACCGCCTGGGGCAGGTCGATGATCACCGGGCCGGTCGGCGTGAGCAGCACGTTGAACTCGGACAGGTCACCGTGCACCAGGCCGGTACACAGCATCAACACAATCTGGGAAATCAGGAAGGCGTGGTATTCGCGCGCCTGGTCCGGCTCCAGCGTTACGTCGTTCAGACGCGGCGCCGCATCGCCGTACTCGTCGGCCACCAGTTCCATCAGCAGCACGCCTTCGAGGAAGTCGAACGGCTGGGGCACGCGAACGCCCGCACCGGCCAGGCGGAACAGCGCCGCCACTTCGGCGTTCTGCCAGGCATCTTCGGTTTCTTTCTTGCCGAACTTGGAGCCCTTGGCCATGGCCCGGGCCTGCCGGCTGTTACGGACCTTACGGCCTTCCTGGTATTCGGATGCCTGACGAAAACTTCGTTTGTTCGCCTCCTTGTAAACCTTGGCGCAACGCAATTCGTTGCCGCAGCGCACCACATAAACAGCTGCTTCTTTACCACTCATGAGTGGGCGCAGCACTTCGTCGACCAGACCGTCTTCGATCAGGGGTTCAATGCGTTTAGGAGTCTTCATCAGCTTTTATTGTGGGTCCTTTATTACCAAATACGCGTATGGCACTCGTTATACGGCAATCAGCGCGTCGGTGGGAGGGGCTACCGACCGTTGATCACTTAAGAATGCAACCCATAGGCCAGTTTCAGCGTTCAATGATCGCCGTAACGCCCTGCCCGCCTGCCGCACAGATGGATATCAGCCCGCGGCCCCTGCCCGCCGCATCCAATAACTTGGCCAGATTGGCGACGATACGTCCACCCGTGGCGGCAAACGGGTGCCCGGCGGCCAGGGAGCTGCCCTTTACATTGAGCCGGCTGCGGTCGATGGTGCCCAGGGGGGCGTCAAGTCCCAGGCGCGTCTTGCAGTAGTCCGCGTCTTCCCAGGCCTTGAGCGTGCACAACACTTGAGCAGCGAACGCTTCGTGGATCTCGTAGTAATCGAAGTCCTGCAGCGTCAGACCATTCCTCGCCAGCATGCGCGGCACCGCATACACCGGCGCCATCAGCAGGCCTTCGGCACCGTTGACGAAATCCACGGCCGCCGCTTCGCCATCACGCAAGTACGCGAGGATCGGCAAACCGCGCTCTTTAGCCCAGGCTTCACTGCCCAAGAGCACCAGCGAGGCGCCATCGGTAAGCGGCGTGGAGTTGCCGGCGGTGAGCGTGCCTTTTTCGCTGCGTTCGAAGGCGGGCTTGAGAGTCGCGAGTTTTTCCAGGGTCAGGTCGGGGCGCAGGTTGTTGTCGCGGGTCAGGCCCAGAAACGGGGTGAGCAAATCGTTGTGCCAGCCTTCGGCGTAGGCGGCGGCCATTTTCTGGTGGCTTTCCAGGGCGAGTTGGTCCTGCTCGGCGCGGGGGATCTGCCAGGTCTGCGCCATCAATTCGCAGTGCTGGCCCATGGACAGACCGGTGCGGGGTTCGCCATTGCGTGGCAGTTCCGGCTTGAGGTGATGAGGACGAAGTTGTAACAGGACTTTTAATTTATCCGTCATGGATTTGCTGCGGTTGGCTTGTAGGAGGATCTTGCGCAGGCCCTCATTCACCCCGATGGGCGCATCGGACGTGGTGTCCACCCCGCCGGCAATCCCGCACTCAATCTGGCCCAGGGCGATCTTGTTGGCCACCAGCAACGCCGCTTCCAGACCGGTGCCGCAGGCCTGCTGAATATCATAGGCCGGGGTTTGCGGCGACAGCCGCGAACCGAGCACGCACTCGCGGGTCAGGTTGAAGTCGCGCGAATGCTTGAGCACCGCGCCAGCGGCCACCTCGCCCATGCGCAGGCCGTGCAGGTTGTAGCGTTCGATCAAGCCTTCCAGGGCAGCGGTCAGCATCGCCTGGTTGCTCGCCGTGGCGTAAGGGCCATTGGAGCGGGCAAACGGAATGCGGTTACCGCCGATGATCGCCACACGGCGCAATTGAGTCATGGAAAGCTCCCTGATAGTTGTGGGTGTAATCATCAAGCCTAGCCTAGGCTGATCGAACGACTGCCACCCAGGGGTGGTCAACCCTTTGAACCCCAGCCTTCGGAGAGCGTTCCATGTCTGACCGTTATATCGACTTCGCCAACTCAGGCCTCGGCCATCGCCTGGTCGCCGCCCTTGGCCTGCCGTCACCGGTACGCCTGGAACGCTGGCAAGCCGGGCGCCTGCGTCCGGTGGAAGGTGCTTTGCTGCTGGGCGGCGGCGCGCTAACGAGCAACGTACAGGCGTTTGCCCACAAACTTACCGACGCAATTTATACCTACGGCACCGAGACATCGACGTGGATCCCCGGCCACGGTCCCAAGCTCAAGGCCGTGGTGTTCGACGCCAGCGAGTTGCAACACACCGATCAACTCAAACAGCTGCGCGAATTCTTCCAGCCGCTGCTGAAAAACCTGGATAACAGCGCGCACCTGGTGATCCTTGGCCGCGCGCCAGAAAGCCTCAGCGATCCCTTCGCCGCCAGTGCCCAGCGCGCCCTGGAAGGCTTCAGCCGTTCGCTGGCCAAGGAGCTGCGCAACGGCGGCGTCTTGCAATTGCTCTATGTGGGTGACGGTGCCGAGGACCAATTGGAAGGTGCGTTGCGCTTTTTCCTCTCGCCCAAAAGCGCGTATATCTCCGGCCAAGTCATTCGCCTGGAAGCGTGCGCCACCCCCGTCGAGGATTGGACACGGCCCCTGGCCGGGCGCAAGGCGCTGGTCACCGGTGCTGCCCGAGGCATCGGTGCCTCCATCGCCGAAACCCTGGCCCGCGACGGCGCCGAGGTGATTCTGCTCGACGTGCCCCAAGCCAAGGCCGACCTCGAAGCCCTGGCGGCGCGCCTGGGAGCACGCACGGTCGCGCTGGATATCTGCGCTGAAGACGCCGCCAGCCAATTGATCGAACACCTGCCCGATGGCCTCGACATTCTGGTGCACAACGCCGGCATCACCCGTGACAAAACCCTGGCCAACATGACCCCGGAATATTGGGATGCGGTGCTGGCGGTCAACCTCAATGCGCCACAGGTGCTGACCAAGGCATTGCTCGACAGCGGCACCCTGCGTGACAACGCCCGCGTGGTGTTGCTGGCCTCCATCAGCGGCATCGCTGGTAACCGTGGGCAGACCAACTATGCCGCGAGCAAGGCCGGGCTGATCGGCCTCGCACAAGCGTGGGCACCGCAGCTCAAGGAGCGCGGCATCAGTATCAACGCCGTAGCGCCCGGATTTATCGAAACCCAGATGACTGCGCATATTCCGTTTGCCTTGCGTGAGGCCGGGCGTCGCATGAGTTCGCTGGGCCAGGGCGGCCTGCCGCAGGATGTCGCCGAAGCAGTGGCGTGGCTGGGTCAACCGGGTTCCGGTGCGGTCAGCGGGCAAGCGCTGCGGGTGTGTGGGCAAAGCCTCTTGGGAGCATAAACATGCAATGGACGACGCTAGGCACTACGCCATTCCTGCCGCCGCTGTATTGGCGCGCGGCGCTCAAGCGCAAGATCACCGGCAACACGCTGCCCGAGTTGGGGTTGCGCTGCCGGGTGAGCGTCAATCCCACGCAAGTGGCTGCGTATCGCAAGGTCTGTGGTTTTGCGCAGAGCCCGATACTGCCAGCGACTTATCCCCATGTCCTGGCGTTCGGGTTGCAAATGCAGCTACTCACCGACAACCGTTTTCCCTTTCCCCTGCTGGGGTTGATTCACCTGAGTAACCGCATCCACATTCATCGCCCGCTCGGGGGGGTGAGTGAGCTGTCCGTCGCTGTCCACACGCAGAACCTCAGGCCCCATCCCAAAGGCGCAACCTTCGATCTGATCACCACCGTCGAAGATTCACTCGGCCTGCTGTGGGAAGCCGAAAGCCGCATGCTGTGCCGGGGTGTAAAGCTGGAAGGCGAACCAGAAGATGACGCCCAACCCTCCCCCACCCAGGTCAGCGAACTGACCCGCTGGAAAGCCCCCGCCGATATCGGCCGCCGCTATGCGCGCGTCTCCGGCGATTACAACCCGATCCACCTCAGCGCCCTGACCGCCAAGCTGTTCGGTTTCCCACAGGCCATCGCCCACGGGCTGTGGAACAAGGCACACACGCTCGCCGCCCTTGGCGAACACTTGCCCACCGCCAATATCGAGATCAGCGTCGAATTCAAAAAACCCGTGCGCCTGCCCGGTGAAGTGACGTTATTGGCCAGCGCCGCCGGTTCCAGCGGTGAGTTGTGGTTGAAAGGCGCGGGCGATATTGAACACATGGTAGGCAAGTGGCAGCCGATCGCCTGAAATAAACTGATTAATTGTATATATACACCCTTAGTAATAGCGGACTTTTCAAGGTCCGCTTTTTTATTCAACGTTTTGATTTATATAATATTTACATCCAGATACATCTCACTCTTACACCCTTGGTATTAGTCGCTAAGCGCAGATTAAACGCCAGTATATAAATCGTTAATACCAAGTTGAGCATTGAGAGATCGCACCGCCGGGGCTGTTATAGCCATACGGACAAACACATCGCTACCCCGAGAAGTAGTGAGTGTTTGAAGACAACCAAGGTTGTACAGGTGCAAGGAACTCAATCATGAAAACTCAAGTCGTGTTTTGGAAAGCAAGTACCGCGCTGGCCCTGGCAGTAGCACTGGCACTCGGCGGCTGCAGCAGCGGTGGTGGTGGACATCACAGTGGTGGTTCCTCCGATGCTGGCGCTGGCGCGGGTGGCGGTACAGGTGGCGGCGGTACCGGTGGGGGCACAGACCCTGGCACCGATCCAGGCACCAACCCCGGCGGCGGCACGACGCCATTAGTCACCGCGACTGTCGTCGACACCGTCGGTAATACCGTGACCGGCCTCGGCGGCACCGTCAGCAGCCTGGGCACCACCCTGGGCAGTTTGCCGATCGTGGGTGCGACCGCTGGCGGCCTGGTGACCGCTACCGGCACCGCCGTCGGCAGCATCGGCACCGGCCTTTCAGACGGCCTGGGTTCGCTGGGCACTGACAGCAACGCACTGGGCAAAACCGTTGCTGGCGTGGCCAACGGCGTTTCCGACCTGGGCGATGGCGTGACCGTCACCGGTACTAACGTGGCCACCCTGCTGGGCAACGTGCCTGTGGTCGGCGGCGCCGCACCGGCAGTCGGCAACGTGGTGGGCAAGGTCGGCAATGCCGTGACCATGCTCGGCGACACCCTCAGCACCGCCAGCACCACCGGCCCACTGGGTTCGGTGACCAACACCGTAGGCGCAAAAGTCTTGGTGCCGGTGGTTTCCCTGGTGGAAAACACCACCGGCAAAGTCGGCACCGCCACAGGCCTCGATGCGCCTGTGGGTGGTCTGCTACAGAAAGTCGGCGAGACCGTCGACGGCCTCGGCGATAAAGTCGCTGGCGCAGGCGGCACCGGCAACCCTGTGACCGGCGCCGTGGGCGACGTGCTCAATGGTGTCGGCACCGTGGTCGGCAAGGCCAGTGGTTATGTCGACCCGGATGCAGGTAGCAATGGTGGCGGCAGCGGCGGTGGTACCGGCGGCGGCACCAACCCGCTGGGCCTGCCTGAACTCATCGGCGGCATCATCGCGGGCGCCGGCAGCGGCCTGGATGCGGGCAGCACCAATGGCGTGGTCAGTGCGACCGGCGTGACCGGCGTCAAAGCCGGCACCACCGTGGCCTCGCTGGGCACTCTCCTGGGTGGCAGCGGCACACCGAACACCGCGGCAGGCGCACCGGTAGCCGGGCTGACCGGCCCGATCGGCAACGCACTCAACCCCGTCACCAGCGGCGTGCAGAGCCTGACCCAAAACGTCGGCAATGCCACCGGCCTGGGTGGCCCGGTCAACGGCCTGGTCACGAATGTCGGCGGTGCCGTCAGCAACCTGGGCGGCACAATCAGCGGCACCAACGCCAACCCGGTCACCAATGCCCTGGGTGGCACCGTGACCGCAGTGGGTGGCACCGTGGCGTCCATTGGCGGCCTGGTCACCGGTGGCACCAATACCGGCGGCGGCTTGCTGGGTGGTGGCCTCAATGTGGGTGCCGGCGCCTCGGCGGGCGGCGGGGCAGGCGCCAGTGCAAATGGTGGTGTCCTGGGCGGGCTGTTGGGTGGCCTGACCGGCAAAAAATAGAATTGCACCTGGCCGATTAGACGGCCTCACCTACAGCGCCTACGCTTGGTTGAGACGAGAGACCCACTAAGTCTCTCGTCTTTTTTTATGGGTCAGTGATCGATCCCGGAAAGTCCCCGAACCGCGCCCCCAGAGCCCGGCGGGAATCTGCGAAACGCTGCAGCAATTTTGACCATGGAGTGTCCTATGCGCGCTTTGACGCCGTTGTTGTTGCTCACCCTCAGTGCTTACGTCCACGCCGACACCCTACCCAGCTTCCTCAACAGCAACGACACCATCCGCAACCTGCCCGTGCCCAACCTGCCTGCCGATGCCTACCGTCCGGCCGCCACGCCCACCCAGGTGCCAGTGCCCGCCGCGACCGCCGGGCAACCGCTGCTGATGGACACCAAAGTGACCATCCGCAAACTGCAGATTGACGGCGGCACGGTGTACCCGCTCAAGGAAGTCGCCCAGGTTTTCGAGCCGCTGATTGGCCATGAAACCAACCTGGCGCAACTGATCGAAGCCACCCGCAGCATTACCCGCCGCTACCAAGAGGACGGTTACCTGCTGTCCTACGCCTACCTGCCGGAGCAACGCTTCGAAGGCGGCTTGGTACAAGTGGTGTTGGTGGAGGGTTATATCCGCGATTACCAAGTGCAAGGCGACACCGGTTCGGTCTCGTCCTACATCGACAAGCTGGCGGAAAAACTCAAGGCTGAGCGCCCGCTCACACGCAAAACCTTCGAACGCTACACCACGTTGATGAGCGCCATCCCTGGCCTCACCGTGCAAGCCCTGGTGCCGCCACCCAACACCACCGATGGCGGCGCGCATATGCAGGTCACTGCCAGCCGCAAACCCTTTACCACCAGCATGAGCCTCAATGAAGCCAACCGCGGCGGCACCCAAGCGCTGCTGACCGCCACCAGTAACTCGTGGACGTCCATGGGCGAACAACTGAGCGTCAGCGGCCTGTTCCCACCGGGCGAAGACAAAGAGCATTACTACCGCGCAAGCTACAGCCAATTCATCAACGCCGAGGGCACCCAACTTGCGCTCTCGGGCGAACGCTACCGCGCCGACCCCAAGACCGGCGTGCAATTGGGTGACGGCCTCGAACTCAAGCCACACCAGGAAATCGACCGTTACTCCATTGGTCTGAGTCACCCCTTCATCGCTTCGCCCACTGAGTCGTTGAGCCTGGGCACGCGGCTCTACGCCGTCGACCAGACCAACCGCTACAAACTCGAAGGTTTCCCCCAGCGCTTTGAGCTGGAAACAGACCTGCGCGCCCTGGCATTCGAAGGTGACTGGCGCAAGGCCGACACCACGCAATTGCGCATCATCAGCGGTGGCATCTACCAAGGGATCAATGGCCTGGGCGCCAAGGCCCGCACGGATTTCGGCGGCCTCAAGCAGGACCTCGATTTCTTTCGCTTGCGCCTGTCCGGCGTGCAGAGCAACAAGCTGTTCGATAACTGGCAAGGCGTACTATCTGGCGCGCTCTACTGGAGCAACGATTTCTTGCCCGACAGCGAACGCGCCACCTTCGGCGGGCAAAGCTTCGGCCGCGGCTACCCGGATGACCAGGGCACCGGCGACAAGGGCTGGGGCCTGGCCTACGAGGTCAACTACAGCTACAACCGCGCCGGCGACTGGGTGAGGATCCTGCAACCCTATGTGGTGTTCGACCGTGCCAAGACCTGGTTCAACGACGTGCCGGTCAGAGGCAGCGACCTGTCATCGGCGGCGCTGGGGCTGCGTTTTGGGGACGCCAAGTACTACAACATCGCGTTGGAAGTCGCCAAGCCGATGTCGGACGTGGCATTGGATAGCTACGATCGGCGGCCACGGTATTCGTTGAGTTTCAGCTACCAGCTGTAACGGTGATGAGCGGGCGGTGCGACGATTCGACAAGCCCGCTCACTACACTTTGCGAAGGGGGAAGAGGTTGTTCAACGTATCGATCAACCGCACCAGGTAGATCGGCTTGCGGAACAGATCCAGCACCTGCAAACGCAACATATCGCTCACATCATCCATTTCGGCATGGCCGGACATCACAATCACCGGCAAGTGTGAGCGCGAGGTGTGCTCGCGCAGGCGCTTGATCAAGGAGATGCCGCTTTCCTCGGGCATGCGCAGATCGGTAATCACCAGCGCAATGTCCGGGTGAAGTGTCAATTCTTGCAAGGCGAAGGTGACGGAATTGGCGGTAAAGCAAACAAATCCCTCGTTTTCGAGGGATTCGGCGAGTTCGATAAGAGCGTCCTCTTCGTCGTCCACCAATAGAATTTGCTGGCGTGAAGACGCGCTCATGGCATTACCTTCAAGAGGGAATAATCATAACGGCTACCACAACTAACTCAGGTCCCGGTCGGCATGTTATTAGTCATGTTGGTGAAAATGGTTTTTATCTTGTCTCCAAGCCCCGTGCCTGCACCGACAATAACCAGCGCAACCAACGCTACAACAATCGCGTACTCGATACCTGAAGCACCCTCTTTGCGACCGAGAAATAGTTGGGTTTGGACATACATCTTCAGCATAAGGTCAAGGAACATAAATCTTCTCCCTAAAACGCCACAGGAAGCCGGAAGGCTCTAGTACAAGATGATCTCGGCGTGCCACTAGAGCATTGTCAACAAACCGCGGCCTCACAACTGTAATAACGGATTAATCACAAAGTATTAGTCGTAAAGTTGACGCCACAAACCCGCCATTTAAAAGGTCGCTTTTATAGTTCAGATAAATTTTTCCAGGGGTAATGGCATTTCGTCCTAGCTGAGCTACCTTCAAATAGCCAAATCGTTAGATGTTCATTACAGCCAGGTTGCGGATTAACCCATTCGGATTAAACGGGTGTGCAGTGCAACGGGAAAGGGAGAGCCGTCATGAACAGTCGCATCAGCATGGTCCTGGCTGGCTTGCTGCTGGTCGGGGCATTGATCGCCGGGTACTGGGGGCTCGTTCTGAGCCGCGCACCGGAGCCTGTCGCAGCCCCAGTAGCACCTGTCGTTTCCGTTGATAACACTGTCGCTGCCGTGGAAGACCAGACTCGCCAACCGGTGGTAGTCCTGGTGCATGACGTGCCCGCCTTTATGCCCCTGACCGCCGCCGACCTGGGCGTAGAAAAACTGCGCACCGCGCCCGCCGGCAGCCTGACCCAGCTCGATCAAGCCATCGGCCGCATCCCCATGCGCACTTTGGGCGCAGGCACCTGGCTTACCGAAGAAAGCTTCAGCAACGGTGGCCCGCTCGCACGCATGATTCGCCCGGACGAGCGCGCGCTGGCCGTGGCGGTAGATGAGGTGAGCGGCGCCGCAGGTCAGTTGACGCCCGGCGATTACGTGGATGTGCTGCTGTTCCTGCGCCAGGATGTCAGTAACGCTGAGCAGTCGGCGCAGATCGTGCTGCCAGCCATGCGCCTGCTCAGCGTCGGTGACCAGTTGGGTCTGGCCAATGATGGCAAACCTGCTGTTCCTCCTCCGGTCACGCCTGAGGAACGTGCACAAGCCGCCCAACGCCGAACCGGCGCACGCACCGTGGTGCTGGCTGTGCCGGAACCTCTGTTAAGCCGCCTGATGCTCGCGGCGCAAGCCGGTGTATTGCGCCTGGCCGTACGCAGCGCCGAGGAACAACTGCTCAGCCGTTACTGGGCCGGCGAAAGCGACGCGTCAGAGAGACTGGAAAGCGCCAACCGCGACCTCTACCAATTTACCCAACTGGCCCTGACCGGCCCGCCCAAGCGCGTCGCCCAAGCCACCACCGCTGGGCCTGGCGTACGCCGTGGCATTGAAGTGATTCGCGGCGCCCAGGCGGCGCCACAAACTCCGTGATTGAGCAAGGATGCCTTGAATGAGCCATCGCTACGCACCCCTGTTCACGCAAATGGCCTGGGCTCTGATGCTGTCGAGCCTGCCGGTCGGAATGGCCCTGGCCGCCCCGGGAAATTGCAGTGCCCTGGGCCAGTTGCCCGCCGTGGTCGAGGTGGGAGAAGGTCTGCAACAAGAGCTGCAATCGCCAGTGGCAATCACACGCCTGGCCATCGGCGACCCGAAAATCGCCGATGTGCGGGTCAATGGTGACCGCAACTTCCTGCTGACCGGTGTCTCGTCCGGCGCCACCAGCCTGATGGTCTGGACCGCCTGCGCCAGCGCGCCGCGCCAGAGCATGGTGTTCGTCAAGGGCAAGGCGACGTCGGCGTTGACCAGCTTGTCGCTGTCGCCGTCGGAAGACCCGTTATTGCCCAGCCAGGTGCAGACGGATATCCGCTTTGTGGAGGTCAGCCGTACCAAGCTCAAAGAGGCCAGCACCTCGATCCTCGGCACCGCCAAAAATGCGTTTTTCGGCAGCCCTAACTTGCTGTTCCCCACGCCCACCACCCAGGCCCTGGCGGTCAGCAGCACCAACTTCAATATCGGTTTTGGCGGCGGCCGTGTGTCAGCCATGATCAACGCGCTGGAACGCAGCGGTTTTGCCTATACCTTGGCACGACCCAGCCTGGTGGCCATGAGCGGCCAGAGCGCAACCTTTCTCGCCGGTGGCGAGGTGCCGATCCCAGTGCCCAGCGCCGGCAGCGACACCATCTCGATCGAGTACAAAGAGTTCGGCATTCGCCTGACCCTGACCCCTACCGTCATTGATCGCAATCGCATCACCCTCAAGGTGGCGCCGGAAGTCAGCGAGCTGGACTACAGCAACGCGGTGCAGATCGAAGGCATTCAGGTGCCGGCCCTGACTGTCCGCCGAACCGACACCAGCGTCTCCCTGGCCGATGGCGAAAGCTTTGTGATCAGCGGCCTGATCAGCACCAACAATCGCTCCAGCATCAGTAAGTTTCCGGGGCTGGGCGATATCCCGATCCTCGGCGCTTTTTTTCGCGACTCCACCATCAGCCGCGAAGAAAAAGAATTGCTGATGATCGTTACGCCGCATCTGGTGCAACCGCTGGCGTCCAACGCACAACTGCCCTCCTTGCCGGGCGAAAAACTGCGCAACTATGACCCCAACTGGTACCGGTTGTTCTTCCTGGAAAATGGCAACTTCGACCGTCGTAGTGGACTTTCACAATGAGCGATAGCCTGAGCCAGACCTTTCTCGCCATCACCCGCAACACCACTGACCTGGAGTGGCTGCAGGGCGCCCTGGCGCCACTGGGTCAAGTCGTCAGCGCCGGTACCGGCAGCCTCGACGAACTGCTCGCATTGGTGGACGTGACCTTCGCCAACCTGGTGTTCGTTGGCCTGGACCGCGAAAACGTCGTGGCCCAGAGCGCGCTGATCGAAGGCGCCCTGGAAGCCAAGCCGATGCTCGCCGTGGTCGCCCTGGGCGACGGCATGGACAACCAGCTTGTGCTCAACGCCATGCGGGCCGGCGCCCGCGACTTCGTGGCCTACGGCTCGCGCTCCAGTGAAGTGGCGGGGCTGGTGCGACGCTTGAGCAAGCGCCTGCCCACCGTCGCCAACAATGCACAACTGGGCGGTCTGACCGTGCTGTTTGGCACCCAAAGCAATGCCGACGGGGCGATGCTGGCAACCCACCTGGCGCTGGTCGTTCAGAAAAGCGGCCAGCAAACCCTGTTGCTCGACCTCGGCCTGCCACGCAGCGACAGCCTGGCCTTGTTGGGCCTGGAAAGCACGTTCAATTTCGGTGATGCGTTGCGGCATTTGCGTCGCCTCGATACCACCTTGATCAACAGCGCCTTCACCACCGCCCTGGACGGGCTACGCATCCTGGCCTATGCCACCGGTGACGAACCGCTCAAACTCACCAGTGCGGCCGAGTTGTTCATGTTGCTCAGTGCGTTGCGCCAGCACTTCCAGCACATCGTCGTGAACATTACCGGACAACCCGACAGCGAGGCGCTGCGCACCTTTGTCAGCCACTGCGACAAGCTGCTGTGGTGCACCGACCAGAGCGTATTGGACTGCCGCCGCAACCTGGCGATACTCAACCGCTGGCGCGAAAAAGGCATGAAACTCGATCACGCCAAGCTGGTGGTGGACCGCTACATCAAGGCGTGCGCCCCCGACACTGAAGCCCTGGAAAAAAGCTTCGGCCTTGAGTGCATCGCTGTATTGCCCCTGAGCGCCGAACTGCGCCTGAATGTGAAAAACCAGGGCCAGACCCTGTTTGCCCTGGCCCCGCGTGAACCTTTGACCCAAGCCGTGCGCACCTTGGGCGAGCGCCTGGCAAAACGCTCAGAGGGTTTGGCAAAACCGTCTATGCGCTGGTTTGAGCGCTTCCTGGGGTCGGGACGATGAACGGCGAAAAACTGTTTGGCGGCCCAGCCCGCGCCGCGGGTGGCAACAGCGATCACGATGGCCTGAAGCTGGTGCTGCACCGCTACATCATCGACGCCATCGAGGAGTCGGGTAAAAACCTGCTCGAAGGCACGCGCCAGTCCCTGGCGCAATTTGTCATCGACAAGGTCTCCGAATACATCACGCGCATGCGCCTGGCGATCTCGCGTTATGAGATGGAGCGCCTGGCCGAAGAAATCGTCGACGAACTCACCGGTTTCGGCCCGCTGGAAGTGCTGCTGCGTGACCCCTCAGTGACGGAAATCCTGGTCAACGGGCCACATCGGGTGTTTATCGAGCGCGATGGCTTGCTGCACCAAAGTGACCTGCGTTTCATCGACGACCACCACGTGGAGCGCGTGATGCAACGCATCCTTGCGCCGCTGGGTCGACGCCTGGATGAGTCCTCGCCGATGGTGGATGCGCGCTTGCCCGACGGCAGCCGGGTCAACGCGATCATCCCGCCGATTGCCTTGGACGGGCCGTGCCTGTCGATTCGGAAATTCCGCAAGGACATGCTCAAGAGCAGCGACCTTGTGGCCATGCAGACCATTGACCAAAGCATTTTCGAGTTCTTCCAAGAGGCCGTGGGCAAGCGCTGCAATATCCTGATCAGCGGCGGCACCGGCACCGGCAAGACTACGCTGCTGAACATCCTCAGCCAGTTGATCAACCCCCATGAGCGCCTGGTGACCATCGAAGACGTCGCCGAGCTGCAATTGGGCCACCCGCACGTGGTACGCCTGGAAACCCGCCCGCCCAACGCCGAAGGCCATGGTGAAGTGCGCTCCAGCGACTTGATCCGCAATGCCCTGCGGATGCGCCCGGACCGCATCATCCTCGGGGAAATCCGTGGCGTGGAAGTGCTCGACGTGATGACGGCCATGAACACCGGCCACGACGGTTCCATGAGCACCGTGCACGCCAACAATGCCCAGGATGCCCTGCTGCGCCTGGAAACTCTGGTGGGGTTGACCGGTCGTGTGGTCGCGGAAAAAACCCTGCGCCAAATGATCTGCGCCGCGCTGGACGTGATCATCCAACTGACACGCATGCCCGATGGCCGCCGTTGCGTCAGCGAAGTGGTGGAAGTGGTCGGCGTGCGCGAAGACGTGTATGTCACCAACACCCTGTTCCGCCTGGACCGGCGCACCGGCTTCGGTTTCCTGCGTGAAGCGATTAACCCGGCCGGCGACAAACTGCGCCGTGAATCGGCCTTGCAATCCTAGGGAGCACCAGATGACCGGACCTGTGCTGCTCCTTATCTGCCTGTTGCTGATCATCCTGTCGCTTTGGCAGTTTCAGCACGGCCTGCGCAAGGCCCAGACGGACCGTGTGCTGGAACGTCTGGGCGACGGTCAGCCCGAAGTACAGGAAGCCAACACCAGCTGGACGGGCCTTGAGCGCATGTTTCAGCGTGCCGGGCTGGGCAAACCCACGGACCGCCTCGGCCTGTGGCTGAGCGCCTGGGTAATCGGCGCACTGCTGGGCTGGCTGCTTGCCGATGGGTTTGGCCTGATTGCAATGATCATCGGGCCGCCCCTGTTCCTGCGGGTGTACATCAGCTGGCGCTATCAACGCCGCGTGCAACGCATGGTCGAGCAACTGCCGCAGTTGCTCGACCACAGCGTGCGCAGCCTCAAATCCGGCAGGACCCTGGCGGACGCGGTACTGGGCGGTGTCGAGAGCGTTGAAGACCCGCTCAAGGATGCCATGGGTCGGGTGCAGCGCAATGTGCGCATGGGCGTCAGCCTGCCGGACTCGGTCAGCGACTTCGCGGAGTTCTACGAACAGGATGAATTCCGCCTCTTCGCCCTGGGCCTGAAGGTCAACCACCGCTACGGCGGCAATGCCAGTGAGCTGCTGGAAAACCTGATCAAAATGATCCGCGAACGTGAACAGGGCTCCCGTCAGCTCAGGGCGATGACCGGAGAAACCCGCATGACCGCCTATGTGCTGGGTGGGCTGCCGATCCTGATCGTGGGCTACTTCATCATGGTTAATCCCGACTACCTGATGACCATGTGGAACGACAGTACGGGGCGCATCATGCTGTTCAGCGCGTTGGCCATGGACATCTGCGGCACCTTGCTCATGTGGCGCATGCTGAGGAGTGTCTGAGATGGTGCTGCTGGCGTGCGCCTTGTTGTTGCTCGCCGCCTTGGTGCTGGTGGGCGGCCAGTTGCTTGAAAATCGCCGGCGTGATCGCCGGGTGGCTGAACGCCTGCAAGGGCGCATGGGCGCAGATGCCAAGCTCGGCACCCTCATGCGCCAACTCGGCGGGAGCACGCTGGCCCAACGTTCGATCAGCCTGGACAACGAGACCCAGGTGCTGCTCAACCGCATCGGTTGGCGCAAGGCCAGTCAACGCTCGTTGTTTGCGGCCTTTCAGATCGGCTTGCCCATCGTGCTCTTGAGCCTGGCCTTCCTCGGCCAACAGATTTTTTTCCCCGAAATGCACCCCGCCTGGATTGCGCCCGTGTTTGGCCTGGGTATCGGCTACCTCCTGCCTAAACGCGTGCTGGCCGCCGCCGCCAAGCATCGTCAGCAGACCATCGCCAAGGAAATTTCTACGTTCATTCCGCTGCTGCGCATCCTGTTCGAGTCGGGCATGGCGGTTGAACAGTCGCTGCGCGTCATGGGCACCGAAGCCCAACGCTTGCTGCCCCAACTCACGCACGAGCTGCGCCTGATCCTGGCACGGGTCGACTCCGGGTTGGAGCTGGGCGAAGAACTGGGCAAGACCGCGCGCTTGCTGGACGTGGATGAATTCACCGACACCAGCATCATCCTCCAACAATTGATCCAGCAGGGCGGCGGCGCGATGAAGTCCCTGCTAGCGCTCAAGCAATTGCTCGACGACCGGCGCCTGACTCGCCTGCAGGAATACATTTCAAAGATGTCGGCAAAAATGTCGGTGGTGATGATGGTGTTTCTGTTCCCCGCTCTGCTGATCGTGCTCGGCGGTCCGGCCTTTATCGGCATCGCCCGTGCATTGGCCCATTTTTGAGGAGGTGTTGATGAAAGTTCTGATTGCAGGCCTGGCCCTGCTGACACTCGGCGGCTGCGCCACCCATGGCCAATCACCCTGGGCAGCGTTGACCTCACCGGGCAGTTGCGCCAAACCGAGTTCGGAGCAGGAGTTGGCGCTCAACCTGTCCGATGACTTGGCCAATGAAGGCAAGCTGCACGCCAGCCTGGCCAACCTGGAAAGCCTGCCCGACGGCTTGCCTCAAGTGCGCCAGCGTAAGGCACGCAATTACCGCCTGCTCGGACGTAGCGAGGCAGAACCGTTGTACCGCAGCCTGCTCGGTACGTGCATGACCGCCGAAGGCGAGCACGGCCTGGGGCAACTGGCGGCTGCCAAGGGCGACAATGGCCTGGCCATGGCCCACCTGCAACGGGCGGCGCAGCTGGCGCCGACTGATGAAAAGATCCGGAATGACTTGGGCGTGGTGTACCTCAATCAACTGCGCATGGAAGAGGCCCGCTTTGAATTCATGACCGCCATCGAACTCAAGCAAGGCGATCCGCTGGCCGCCGTCAACCTGGTAACGCTGTTGATCTACCAAGACGATTGGGGGCAAGCGGCCAAGGTCGTCAGCCAGCTGGGCCTGAGCCGCGAGCAGGTCACCGATGCCCAGGCCCGCGCGGAAAAACTCAAGGGTGCCCGCACGCCGGCGCGCAAAGTCGCGACGGTCCGTGATGCCCTGCCGGTGACCCTCAAGTAAGGAGTGATCGATGAAAGCACATTACCTGATCGGCCTGGCGCTGCTACCGCTGGGCGCCCTGGCCATCGAACCCGGCCCGTCGTCCCCGCAGCAGGCGGAAACCGAGAACTGGATGGCCTTGCAGATCAACGGGCGGGCCGCTTCGCCGACGCCACAAAGGGCCACCCCCGCAGAACGGGAGCAGTCCTTGCAGCGCTGGTTGGACAGTCACAAGCATCCGATTCCAGAGTTTTTTGAATCGGAGTCGGGTGGGGGTTCCAAAGGCGGCAAGAGTCAATGACGCTCAGTGGGCGGTCACCCGCTGGCGCATCGCCGAGTTGCTCGGCGACAACGCCAGTGCCAGTTGGGTACGGTTATGCATATGCGTCAAGCGCAGCACCTGGGACACGTACAGCTTGACGGTATTCTCGGTGATCCCCAACTCGCAGGCGATCTGGTAGTTGGTCTGGCCCTTGCCCACCAAGCGCGCAACGTCCAGCTGGCGCGGTGACAGCTGATTGAAGATGGTCGGTATCTCCAGCGGCCCGGTTTCTTCAGCGGTCAGTTCGGCATCGTCCGCCAAGCCGGCGCCAGGGCTACGGCGCACTTTGTCGAGGTCCTGGTACAAGTCATTGATCGATTCGGAAAGGTACTGCAACTTCTGGTTCAAATGCCCCAGTTGCAGCTCTTTCTGCCGCTCCTCCAATGCCGCTTCCTGGCGCTGGAGGCCTTCGAGCAACTCATCGAGATTGATCGGCTTCTGGTAGTAGTCCGAGATCCCCGCGCGCAGGGCCTTGATCACGTCCTGTTTGTCGGCCCGCCCGGTGAGCATGATGGCCTCGAACGCCCGTTGCTTGCCCGCCACCTTTTGCATGGCCTGCACCAGCTCGATGCCGTCCATGTCCGGCATGTGCAGGTCGCACAGCACCAGGCCGATCTCGGCGTCTTCGCTGAAGCGCTGCAAGGCGTGTCGGCTGGACTCACAAGGGACGCAGCGGTAACCCCTGCTTTCAAGAAATTCGCAGAGCTCTTCCACGATCAATGGCTGATCGTCGACCACGAGCACTTTTACCGCCGAGGTAAGCTTGTTCACGCGTTACTCCATGCCTGGCCAGCCAAAAGATTGACCTATCCCTTTTAACGAAGATTCCTATACATCCACCCAATAAACGTAGACCTACTTTCCGACTATGTACATAGCAATAGAGGCCTTGTGCGACTAATGGATCCAAAGCCAGTACAGCGCAAACCCTGTCAATACAAAGGGGGCAAAAGGCTGCTTTGTTGACGCTCCCGCAGGCTGTACCTTCCGGCGCGCGCTAAGCCTTTGACAGATAAGCACCCAGGCGCCCTGGAACACGGCGGCACCGATCAACGACCACAACAAAACATCCAGATTGCTCGCCAGGGCCAGCGCGCCCAGCAGCTTTACATCCCCCGCACCAAAGCGGCCCAGCGCGTACCCCGGCAAGGTCAGCAACAGCGCCACGGCAAAGGCCCAGCCGCCGTCCCCGGCGGGCGCCCCCAACCAGGTCGTGCCCGTCCACACCAGGTAGATCAACGCCAACAGCGCCGTCCCCAGGGTCAGGCTATTGGCGATTTGCCGTTGACGCATGTCCTGCAACGCACAGAGCCCCAGCCAGAGCAGTATCACCACGCTATGGATCACGTAAAAAACATCCCTTTTCTCTGAATGATTCTATGCTGATATCAAGTAGTAGCCGTCAGGGTAGACGCAGTCATGAAAACAGGCCTCCCTAGAAAGCAAAAAGGTGCAGCAGCGATTGAGTTCGCCCTGGTCTTCGGGATCTTTTTTGCGGTGTTCTATGGGTTGATCAGCTATAGCCTGCCGCTGCTGATGTTGCAGTCGTTCAATCAGGCAGCAGCGGAGGGCGTGCGCCAAGCCATGGCGGTGGACCCGGTAGCCGCCGGCACGGCCTACAACGCGCAGGTGACTGCACGGGCCAAAACCACGGCGTTAAACCAGTTGAAATGGATACCGGCCAGCTTCCGGTTTTCCGAAGACCTTGTCACCGCCACCTACAACAGCAACAAACTGACCGTCACCATCAAATACCCCACCAACCGGCTCTATTCAGTGTTCCCCGCGCTGGTGTTACCGGGCATCGGCACTGTGCCGAATCTGCCGGCCAACCTGTTGGTCAGTTCGAGTCTGCAACTTTGACCTCGGGGGACAAGCTTTTCGGGCGCCTGCTCGGCCGCAGCAGCGCGCCCGCACTCGATACTCCTGGCACGCCCATGCAGGGACTGCACCTGCAACTGGACGCTCAGGGCCATGTGCTGGGCATCAGTGGAACCCTGCGCTCACTGCTCGCCCCACATGACCCTCGCCCATTGCTGCGCGATTTGTTGTGCGCCAGCAGCGCGTTGAGCATCGAAGGCCATCCCGCCGACTGGCAACGCCAGAGCCTGGACCTGGACTTCCAGGGTAGCGCCGGCCAGATCCTGCACACCCGTGGCTGGATCGAGCCCCAGGGCGACGGCTGGAGCCTGCACCTGCAAGACGTCAGCGACTTGCTGGCCGGCCGGCAACTGGCCCAGCACCGCGAACAGAACCATCAGCTCGCCTGCCAGATGAGCGAACAGTTGCGGGCGTGCAGCCTGGCCCGCCTGCCCGAGGTGTTCAACGAACACCTGCGCAGCCTGGCCCAGCGCTGGCGGATCCCCTGCGTGGCCATGGCTTTGCTCGATGAAGAAAACCAGGGCTGGCGGATCTACAACAGCTACGCCGCCCACGATGCGCCCGCCTTATGGCAGACCGGCCAGTCACTGGGCACCAGCCTGGACAGCGCCAATGGCAACATGCCGTTGAGCCTGGCCCAGGGGCGCGGCGACAACCCGCGCCTGCAAGGCATTTTCGGCAATGCCGATGGATTCCTGGTGCCTTACCGTGACAGCCAAGGCGTCGCCGCCTGGTTGCTCTGCGGCTTTTACAGCGGCCAGCAGCACACCAGCGATCGCGACTGGCTGAACCTCACTGCAGCCCTCGCTGCCCCGTTGCTGAGTCGCTTGCGCGAGCAACGCTACCACCAACAGCTCGACCGCATGGAAGCCTTGCAAGGCCTGCTCGGTACCGGCTGGTGGGAACTGCTGCCGGCCACCCAGGAAATCCAGCTGGCCCCGCAATTGCTGCACAGCCTCAGCCCGGAGGACGGCCCAACCCGCCAGCCGCAGAGCCAATGGCTTGAACTGATCCACCCCGCCGATCGCCAGGCGCTCAACAGCCGCCTGAACGACCTGCAAGCCCTGGGCAAACCTCTGCTGACCAGCGTACGCCTGCAACGCACCGACGCAGAACAAAACCCCCTGTGGTATCGCGTTCAAGGCCAGGTGCTGGGCGTGGGCGATAACCGGCGCTGGATCGGCTTCATGCTCGACATCAGCGACATCAAGAACCAGCAACTGCAAGCCGCCGCCGCCCATGCGCGCCTGGACAACCTGATCGCCAGTTCACCGGCGGTGATCTACGTGCAGCGCTATGTCAGTGGCGCCCTGCTCCCGGCCTTCTTCAGCGACAGCCTGCTGCCGCTGCTGGGTTGGACCCTGGCCGACTGCAACCCCGACAGCCTGGCTTCACTGATCCACCCCGAAGACCGCGAACTGTACTTCGAGCGCAGCCGCCAGTTGCTGCGCGAAGGCAGCGTGCGCAGCCGTTACCGCCTGCGTGACAAACAGGGCCATTACCACTGGCTGCTGGACGAAGCCAAGCTGTTGCGCGATGACCTCGGCCTGCCGGTGGAAGCCGTCGGTCTGTGGCTGGATGTCACCGAGGCGACCCTGGCCGCCGAACAGATCAAACAGAGCGAAGAGCGCTACCGCATCCTGGTCGAAGACTCCCCGGCGATGATCTGCCGCTATCGCCCGGACCTGACCCTGACCTTCGGCAACACACCGCTGGCCAACTACCTGGAATGCCCGCCGGCGCAATTACCGGGGCTGAACCTGGGGCACTGGCTGTCCGACGAACAACGCCAGGCCTTTGTGCAACGCATCGCCCGATTGAGCCCGGAATTCCCGGTCAGCACCGCCGAAATCAGCCTGCAATTGCCCGGCCGCGAACATGCCTGGTGGGTGTGGTCGGACCGTGGTGTGTTCGACGAACAGGGCACGCTGGTGGAGGTGCAAGCAGTGGGTCGCGACAACACCGAAGTGCGCCGCTCCCAGCAGCAACTGACGCAAAGCGCCAAGATGGCCACCCTCGGCGAAATGGCCACGGGCCTGGCGCATGAGATCAACCAGCCGCTGAACGTGATGCGCATGGCCATCGTCAATGTGCTCAAGCGCCTGAGCAACGGCGATGCACAAGTCGACTACCTCACCGAAAAGCTCCAGCGCATTGATACCCAGGTACAGCGCGCAGCGCGGGTGGTGGACCACATGCGCGTGTTCGGGCGCCGCTCGGAAATCGAGCAACAGCCCTTCGACCCCTCACAGGCAGTGGAAGGCACGCTGTCGCTGCTGGGCGAAGGCCTGCGCGGCAAGGGCGTGGATCTGCGCATCACGCCTGCGGACTTCACGGTGCAGGTCAAAGGGCATATCGACCAGCTTGAGCAAGTGCTGATCAACCTGATGGTCAATGCCCGTGATGCGCTGTTGAGCAAACGGGAAAAGGCTCCCGAGTTCCGCCCGTGGATCGCCGTGCATTGCGAGCATGACAGCGGGCATGTTCAGATCTGGGTGGAGGACAATGGCGGCGGTATTGACCCTCGGTTGCTGGAGCGGATCTTCGAGCCGTTCTTCACCACCAAGCCGATTGGCGTGGGCACGGGGCTGGGCTTGTCGGTGAGCTACGGCATTGTGGAAAACATGGGCGGACGCCTGAGCGTCGCCAATGGGGAGCACGGCGCAAGGTTTTGTGTGGAGTTGCCGGTGAGTCAGATCACCAGGTAGGCACGGCCCATGTGGCAACTGAGATTGGCGCCGACTTCGGCATTGCCCAGGCTGATGCCCAACGCCGAGAGCAAGGTGTTGACAATGGGGTCGAGTATCGGCGACAGCACGTTCTGCACAAGGCCCACCACCGAACTGATGATGGTCGCCAGCGCATTGGTAACGGTGCCGTTCGCCGGGTTGGGTGTGCTCCCGCCTGGCGGTACGTAGGTGACCTGCAGCCCCTTCAATGTATCCCCCAGGCTATAAAGGATATCGGCGGTGCCGGGTGCTTTTTTGTAGGTCGGCGTCGTGTTCATTTCGGCCACGGGTAAAAACAGCATCGGGTTGGTTTGCGCGGCCACGGTAGACAGCGCCTTCAAATTCAACCCCCCGCCTACACCCGCTGTGCGCGGACCGCAGATCAGCGTCAGCACAATGCAATAGCGTTCGCCAAAGTCGATCAGCCTGACCGGTTGCACGGTGACCGGTGCCAGTGAGGAAAATGCGGCAACCGGGTCAACATAACCTACGCCCAATGTAGCCAGCGCGGTGGTGGTCTTTACCGTCAACGACTTGGTGGCAGGCGTGGCGCAGTTGTAGTCCGTGACAAAGCTTTGCGCACTGCCCGCCTCGATATAAATGGACAGTGTTTGAGTGATGTCGACGTCCGTGACATTGCACGCCACCAGGCACAAGACACCGCCGACCACCGCTGGAATATTCAGGTTCAAAAGACCGCTGACCACCTTCGACACCGGCGTCCCCAGCCCGGAAAGGATCGACGTGACACCCGACACCACCTTGATGATCGGCGCATCAATCGTGACCAAGGTACGTACCTGGGCAGTTCGCACAAAGATCTGATCCGTCGGCGGGTTATTCAAAAGCCCCGCCTTGGCCTTGGCCGGATTGCCAATCGCCGACAACTGCGGTGGTTCGATGACTTTGGTCTGGATCGAAACGGTGCCGACCAGCGGGATATTGACCTTGGCTGCCGCGCTCACTGCGTTCTTGCTACTGGAGAGTTGCGCCACGGTTTCCAGCAACTGAAATAACTGAACACTGGTATTCAAGGCGGCCGCCGGCGTTCCGGTGGCGAGTTTCAGCAAGTCTCCCACCTTCAAAAGCTCGGTATCTGGCGCGATGGCTTTCACGGCAATCAAATCGTTGATGACCGCCGTGGCGACCGAGCCGTTTTTTTGCAGGACCGTCACGGCGGCATCGAGCAGTCGTCTGGCGGAGACAGCGGTGCTAAGAAGCGCGTCGTAGTCACCCGCCGTGACTTTCAATTCAATCGCCAATTGATCCAGATAACTGAGCAGATTCACGTTGGTCGTCAGCAAGCCATTCCAGCCCGCGGCCGTCAGCGACAGGCTACCGCCCAACAGATTGCCGATGACCATGTTCAGTAATGGGGAATTGGCCGAGTTCACAGAGGCCAGGCTGCTGCGAATCGTCAGTTGTGCCACCGGTGGCCCAGTCGCAGCCACGGCGGTGGCGCTCAAGTTGGTCCGGGTGGCGATCGGCGCGCCACTGAACAGGTTCCAGAGGCCGCTGGCGAGACTCGTCATGACGCTGCGGGTCGCAATGACGCGTACGGCGTCGTTCTTGGTCGCATCAACGGCAAACACGCGGATATTGCTGGCATTGGTGGTCAAGGTGCCGCAGGTCACAGCCAAACCCCGACTGTTGTCGCCAGCGACCACAGTGAAGCCGTTGCGCGCAGCGTTTTCCTTGGCGTAATCATTGGCCGTGGCGGTGGGCGTACACAGGCCGCCCCGACCGGCGGCTTCCAACGCAGCGGTGTCGGCGATCAATTGCAACCTGCGCTTTTCCAGGTAGAGGCGACCGCTGTCCACCGCCAGCAGCATAAACACCATGGCCACCGCCAGGGTGCCTGCCGCCATCAAGCCAATCGCACCACGTTGCCGGGAACCAAGTCGGGGAGACATCAGGCACTCCTTAGCACTTACTCTCCGTCGTTGGGTTGGAGTGTAGACAAGGCTTCGGGTGCGCGCTGGCCAGTCGCCACATTGGCGACTGGCGGAAGGTATTTCTAGTGCGGAGGGTAGCTGGCGAGGACGCGGGTGACGGTGGTGCGGATGGCTTTATCACGATCCTGGGGGTTGGGCGAGGTGGCCATCATCTGTTCGTCGCTACCGCGCCACACCAACTTGCCGTCCTTGCCGTCGAGCAGGTCGATCTGGATGGTGGCGACTTTGTAGGTGATGTTGCGCGTTTCGTTGTACATCGGCGCGCCCCAATAGCCGTTCCATGGGCCGCCCCAGGCGCCGCCGTAGTTGGTGGTGACTTGTTGCTGGCGGTCTTCGACGATCAGGTAGGCCTGTACATTCAGATCAGCCTTGCTGCCCGGCGCCGCTGGGCGCAGGCCGCGCTGGTCGAGTTGTTCGCCCACGGCCTGGCGGATGCGCTGTTCGGTGAGGTCACTCTTGATGCGCGGATCATCCGGACGATATTGCAGCGCCGGGTCTTTCCAGGCCCAACTGCGGTAGGCACCGAAGTCCCGGCTGGCGTCAAAATCGTGGTTGACCTGGCTGGTCTGGCAACCGCCCAGCAGCACTGCAAAAGCAAGCATAGCGATACGACGAAACATGGTTTTTCTCCAAAGAGCGAACCGCGCTAAAGATGAGAATAGCTGTTAACTGGGAGGATACGCCGTCATCGCCTTTTGCACCGCCTGGCGCAAGGCATCTCCCCGCTCACTGAGGCTTCCCTGGCTGCCGGTTTCCGCACTGGCACTCCACACCGGCTGGCCGGTGCGGGCATCGAACAGGTTGACGCGAACCACCACGACCTGCACTTCATAGGTGCGCACGATCGGCACCGAGTTGTACATGCCATAACCATTGCCATAGCGGTTGTAGCCGCCGTAACCGTAGCCGTAGTCGTCCTGGACCTGCTTGAGGCGCTTCTCCAGGCGCACATCGGCGCTGACAAACAGGTCTGCCGGGCGATTGTCATGCAAGGGGCGCAGCCCGCGCTGGTCAAGGGCACCGCTGACCGCTTCGGCAATCTGCGCCGAATCCGCCCAGGCCGTGCCCGCCGGCAACTGGCCGTTGCGCCAGGCCCAATTGCGGTAGGCGCCGTAGTCGCGCACGGGCGCCGGGTAGGCGCTGGCATCAAAGGTATTGGCCGCCTGGGGCGGCGCCGGAGGAATCGGCGCCGAAGCGGCAACATAGGGGTTCGGGCTGGAACACGCGCCCAAACCGAGGGACAACAGGATCAAACAGAGACGACGCATTTCGACCTCCGCAGACTGGGCCGCTTAAACCGGACGGCAGATCCAGTGCAAATAACGCCCAAGTCCGGCAAAGCTTGGGTGACGACGGTGAGCGAGTTCCATCTCCAAAAGGTCCTGCAAATTGGCGCGGGCCTGGAATTCCACCGGCATATAGTCGTGGAACACCCGCACGCCGCTTTGGCTTTCGACCTGCCAAAGGCCATCGAGTTGCGCCGCCAACTCACGGGGATCGAGGGGTTGTTGCGGCGTCAGGCTCTGCTTTTCGCCGGCCATGTCGTTCTTGCGCATTTTGCGGAAGTGGCCTTTGAGCAGGTTGCGGTAAATCAGCGCATCGCGGTTGTAGAACGCCAGCGACAGCCAGCCGCCGGGCACCGTGAGCTGGTGCAGCACCGGCAGGATCGCGTGGGGCTCGGCCAGCCATTCCAGCACGGCGTGGCACAGCACCAGGTCGTAAGGCTCAGTGAGTTGGCCGAGCAGGTCTTGCCAGGGCGCATGGATAAAGGTGGCAGTCTGCCCAGCATCGGCGAAGCGTTGGCGGGCGCCTTCGAGCATCGGCTCGGCGGGCTCGGCCAGGGTGACCTCATGGCCTTGTTCGGCCAACCACAGCGACATATGGCCCAGGCCCGCGCCGATATCCAGCACGCGCAAAGGGCGTTTCGGCAGCGCTTCGGTCAAGTCGGCCTGGAGCACCGCCAGGCGAATCGCGCCTTTGGCTCCGCCGTAGATTTTCTCGGCGAAACGCGTGGCCAGTTGGTCGAAATGACGATCACTCATGGGCAAACCGCCGTTCACTGTCGGCCAACTTGGCGCGCACCACCTCGTTCATGTCCAAGCCCAACTCGCTGCACAACAACAGCAGGTACAGCACGATATCGCCGACTTCCTGCCCGGCATGGGCGAGTGTGTCGGCCGGCAGCTGGCGCGACTGGTCTTCGGTCAGCCATTGGAAGATTTCCACCAGCTCGGCCATTTCCACGCTGGCGGCCATGGCCAGGTTTTTTGGGCTGTGGAATTGTTTCCAATTGTTGGTATCGCGGATGCGGTGCAGTCGTTCGGTGAGGTGTTCGAGGTTCATGCGGCAGGCTCCTGAAGGTGGATAGCTTCGGGCCGAAAGCGCCGGAAGGCAAGTTAATCCACCACACTGAACTCGATCCTGGCCGTCTGCCCCGCCTCGTCCAACACACTCAACTGGTAGCGGCCCAGGCGCTCGAAACTGGTGTTGATAAAGTCCTGGTTGGCGCTATCCCCCAGCGGCGCGCCATTGAGGAACCACCAGCGTCGCCCGCTGCCTCCCAAGGCGGAGATTTTCAGGCGCAGGGGCTGTTGGCTGGCGGCGGGCAGGCGCAGTTGGTCGCCTTCGCGCACGCCGACAATCGACAACGGCGACGACGCCGCCAATGCCGGAGGCGGGCACTCGGGATCGGCGGCCGGGATACGCGCTTCACGGCGCTCGACCCGTGGCAGCCAGGGTTCCAGCGGCGCGGGCCACAGGGCGATGTTTTTCGGCTCGGCGCCGGGGCAATGGGCGTCGACCCGCAAGCCCTTGGCATTGACCCACACGCTTTCCATCAAACCCACGCTCAACGGCTGGTCCAGTGCCTGCAAGGTGGGCGGCGTAGTGTTATCCAGGGTCCAGGCAAAACGCTGGCGCCGGCAATTGGGGTCACTGCGGCTCATGGGCTGGCCCAGCGGCCAACAGATCGCCGCCACACCGACATTGGCCGGCACCGGTTTGACGGGGGCGCTGATACCACGCTGGCTGTCGCGGTTGGTCAGCACATCATGCACCTGCAACATCAACGGCGCGGCCGAGGCCAGGCCGAACTGGCCCGGCACCGGCGTGCCGTCCGGGCGGCCGATCCACACGCCGATCAAATAACGCGGGCCCACGCCGATGGCCCAGGCATCGCGAAAACCGTAGCTGGTGCCGGTTTTCCAGGCCAGCACCGGGCGTTGCACCAGTTCGGCACGCGGGTCGCGGTCGGGCCGCGCCTGGCCGCTGAGGATGCGCCGCACAATCCAGGCGGACCCTGGCGACAGTAACGGCCGTTCCCTGAGCGTATCGTCCGGCTGCAATCGAATAGTGGCGCTCCTGCCGTCCCGGGCGAAGGCACTGTAGCCGCTCACCAGGTCTTCGAGGCGACTGCCTGCGCCGCCCAGGATCAACGCCAGGTTCGGTTCGGCCAACGCCGGCAGCGCCAAGGGCACGCCGCCGATGCGCATTTGCGCAGCAAAGCGCTTGGGCCCATAGGCCTCCAGCAACTGCACCGCCGGCAGGTTGAGCGAACTCGACAGTGCCGTACTCGCCGGCACTGCACCGGTAAACCCCATGGAGAAGTTGCCCGGCCGATAATCGCCATAACGCCGGGGCACATCCTGCAACAAGGATTCAGAGTGGATCAGCCCATCATCCAGGGCCATGCCATAGAGGAATGGTTTCAGGGTGGAGCCCGGCGAACGCAAGGCGCTGATCATGTCCACGTGGCCGAAGCGCTTGGCATCGTTGATATCCACCGAGCCAAGGTAAGCACGTACGGCCATGCTTTCCTCCTCCACCACCAAGATCGCAGCGGACGTGTGCTCCGGCAGCCGCGCGCGCCAACCCAGCAGCAGGTCTTCAAGACGGCGTTGCAACGTGGCATCCAGGGTGGTGCGGATCAGCGGCGGGCTGTCGGGGCGGTTCAGGCGGCGCGCTAGCAAGGGCGCCAGGCTCGGCTCCAGGCGTGGGGCGAGCAGCAGCGGTTCTTCCAGGGCTTCATCGACGGCCGATTGTGGCCAGACCTGGAACTCCGCGAGGCGGCGCAGCACTTTGTCGCGGGCTTGCTGGGCACGTTGGGGATGGCGATCCGGGCGCAGACGGCTGGGCGCCTGGGGCAGCACGGCGAGCAAGGCGGCTTCGGCGTGGGTCAGTTGCCCAGGGGATTTGCCCAGGTACGCCCAACTGGCCGCCGCCACACCCTGCAACGTGCCGCCAAACGGTGCGCGGTTCAGGTAGAGGTTGAGGATTTCGGCCTTGGACAGGTGCCATTCCAACTGCGCCGTGCGCCACAACTGGCGCAACTTGCCGTGGAAGGTGCGTGAATGCGGATCGAGCAAGCGCGCCACCTGCATCGACAAGGTGCTTCCGCCCGACACCACCCGCGCGCCCGTGAGGTTCTGCCAGGTCGCCCGCGCCAGCGCCAGCGGGTTCACGCCGGGATGCTGGTAGAACCAACGGTCCTCATAGGTGAGCAGCGCGTCCAGGTAATACGGCGATACTTCGCTGGTTTGCACCGGGTAGCGCCACACGCCATTGGCATCGGCAAACCGCCACAACGGCGTGCCATCCTCGGCCAGTACCACCCGCGCCAGGTCATCCTTGGGCAAGGGGAGCGGCCAGATGCGATCGGCCAGCCACAGCAAGGCCACCACCAACAACAGGCCGGCCAGTGTCCAACGGGCAACTAAACGCAAACTCAAACGGGCAAACCTCTATGCTGGTAGGGAACTAGCCTGTTGCAATAACAACCAAAGGCACAGATACGCCCACCTTCTCATCAGGACACACATATGCAGGTAGAAAGCTTTTTCGAATGGTTGGGCCAGGCGCTCGGTTCCATCATCCGTTTTATCGTCGACGGGCTCAGCGGCCTGTTCGGCGCGCTGACCAATGCCGGTGGCAATTTTATCGATGGCCTGTCCCGCACCTTGGGCATGGACACCTCGATCATCAGCATCATCACCCTGATCATCGGCCTGATGCTGCTGTACTCGGCGGTGCGCGCCTTTATGCGGGCGTCGATCATCATGGGGATTATCTGGTTGCTGTTGGGCCTGTGGCTACTGAGCTGGGTTGTCCACTAACCCAAAAACACCACAAATCCCTTGTGGGAGCGGGCTTGCTCGCGAATGCGGTGAGTCAGTCATAGATGCGCTGACTGATACTCCGCATTCGCGAGCAAGCCCGCTCACACATTTGAACCCCACTTCAAATTGAGACCTTCACTGCCCCTTGATCACCAGATCCGCCGGCGTCTCGCCCACCGCCTGCCAGTTCGGCCGGTACATCGACTCCACTTGCGGCGGTGGCACACGGTAAGTACCCGGTGTCACGGCACGCGCCAGGTACAGCAGGTGCGTGGAGCCGGAGCCTTCCAGGTTGATCGCCGCCACGTAGCGGTCATCACGGAACTCCTGGTGCTTGAGTGATGCGTTCTGCATCGACTCACGCCACTCCTTCACTTGGCTGCTGGCGTTTTCCAGGCTGGCGGCGCTTTGCGCCAGGTTCTGGTTCTCCAGTTCCAGGCCCGCCGGCAACAGGTCCACCACCAACGCATCCGGCACCCGCTGCTTGGCGCTGACCGCCAAATGCACCAGCACCAGATCGCCACTGTTGAGGCTGCGCAGGTTCAACGGCTGGCCGTTCATGCCCAGGTATTCGCGGCGGATGCTCAGGTTGTCGCCACCCGGTGCCGGTGGCACCTGTGGATAACCCGAAATCGTCAGTTGCTGGTACACCGGCGTCTCACCCTGATTGCTCAAGGTCAGATCACTGGACAACCACTTGCCCTCCAATTCCAGCGTCGACTGCTGAGTGTTCAGTTCCTGCACACCGCCACTGCCCGTCAATGACACTTGCCAGTTCGCATCAGGCTTGGCAAACCCGAGGCGCCCGGCCAGGAACAGCGAGTTGCGCTCCTGGGTCGACAAATACGGGCTGGCCGCCAGTTGATCCGACAGCGTGAACAAGCGCTCCTCACGCTTGCCCTTGGCCAAGTCGTTCTCTTCCAGCAAGGCCAGGATCATCGCCTGGTCGCGCAACGGGCTGCCGTAGTCGGCCAGCCATTCATTGGCATTGCGTTGCGCGGCCAAGCCAGCGAGCAAGGCTTGGTCCGCACGCGGCTGGTCGCCCATCTTCTGCAACGCGATAGCCAACTGCACCAGCGGCAGACCGGAGCGCGCATCGCTGCGGCGTTCGAAGATGCTGCGCAACGCGCCCAACGGCGCCTGCTGACTGCGCGCCAGCACCATGCCCGCGTAGGCCTGCACGGCAAAGCGGGTGTGGTCGGCGTTGTCGCTGTAGTCGACGTCGATCAGGTTGCGTTCCTGCACGTAGCGCAGCAGACGCTCGCTGGCCTTTTTCAAGGCTTCAGGCGGCACCGCGAAACCCTGGTCGCGAGCGCGCAGCAGGAAGTCGGTGACGTAAGCCGTCAGCCAATATTCCTCTTCGCCATCCGCGCCCCACAACCCGAAGCTACCGTTGTAGCGCTGCATGCCCAGCAGGCGTTCGATGCCCAGCTCGATCTTGCGTTTGCGTTCGCTGTCCGACTCGCCTTTGATCGACAGGCGTTTGAGCAATGCATCGTCGGCATACAGCGACGGGTACAGGCCGCTCGCAGTCTGCTCCAGGCAACCGTAGGGATAGGCCTTGAGGGCACTGATCTGCGCGCCGAGGTTCAGCGGCGGTCGACTCGACAGGCTCAGCAGCGCCTGGCGCCCCGAGGCGTCGAACTGATCCAGCGTCCCCGCCGGCAAGCTCCACGGTTGATCCTTCAGCACTGCGCGATAGTGCTTGAGCAGCGCCGGATAGGCCGGGCGCACGCCCAGGGTCCATTCGCGCGTAAACGGCGGCAGGTTCTCACCCGGCAGATCCAGGCCATTCACCGTCACCTTGACCTTGCCCTGCCCCAACCCGCCCCAGGCTTTCACCGGGATACGCAGGGTGGTGCGCTGGCCTTGTTTCAGCTCGACGGTTTGCGCGCCGTTGTTGACCAGCTCCAACTGCCCGTCGGCGCTCAATTGCACGTCGAGTTTCTGCGGTTTGCCCGACAGGTTGGACAGGTCCAGCGCCAAGGTAGTCTGGTCGCCACCCGCCATGAAGCGCGGCGCCGACAGCTCGGCAATCAGCGGTGCGGCAATCACCGTCTTGGCTTCGGCCATGCCGTAGCGATCATCGCTCCAGGCCTGGGCCATCAGGCGCAGCTCGCCATTGAAGTCGGGAATATTGACGCTGACTTCGCCCTCGCCTTGCTCGTTCAACGTCACTGGCGCGCTTTGCAGGGCGACAATGGTCACGCTGGTGTCCGGACGCTTGCCACCCTTGGCCAAGGCCGCGTCACCGCCAAATGCCAGGCTGGCCAACCTGCCCTGGCCGGCTTCAATCAACTGGCCGTAGATATCGAACTGGTCCACGCCGTAGGCCTTGCGACCGAACAGGCTGGAATACGGATCCGGCGTCGGGTATTCGGTGATATTCAGGATGCCCACGTCTACCGCCGCCACCAGCACGTGCACCTGTTTCGGCACGCTGCCATCGGCATTCTTGGCGGCGATTTTCACGGTCAGCGGCTGTTTGGGACGCATTTTTTCCGGCGCGCTGAGGGTCACGCCGAGTTTGCGCTGGGTGCGATCCAGCGGCAGGTGTAGCAGGCCCACCGCCCGTTTGGGCGTGATGTTGGCTTTGCGCTCGCCGGGGCGGATCACCAAGGCGCTGACATACAAATCATGGCGCGACCATTTCGGATCGAGCTTCACGGCAAAGCTTTTGCCTTCAGCCGGCACCTCGATTTCCTGCCACCACAGCGGGCCTTCAGCGGACTCCACCAACAGGTAGCCCTTACCCGCAGCCGGCGGCGTGACGGTCACATTGGCCGTATCGCCATCGCCATAGGCCGGTTTGTCCAGCGCCAGCTTGACCTGGTCGGGTCGCACGGCGCCGCCTTCGGTGTTGTCCTGGGCCTGATAACCAGCCCAAAAACGCAGGCTGCTAACCAAGCCGGTTTGCGGGTCTTCAACCTCGACGCGGTAAGGGCCCCACTCCACCTGGAAGCTGACCTTGGCCGTGTCTCCCGCCTTGATGTTCAGGGTCTGCTCGTCGAGGTTGAGGAATTTCTCGTTGAAGTGATAGCTCCAGCCGTCATTCTCGGAGTAGTTCCAGTAGTAGTCGCGGCGCTCACGCACCAGGCGCACCTTGAGGTTAGGCGCGGCGAGCTTCTGCCCGTCCTGGTTGGCCAGCAGCACTTCGAATTCCGCCGGGCCGTCGCCATTGGTTTCCTTGCCGTCAAACAGTCCGCGCAGGCCAGGCAGTTGCTCGGCGGGCCAGATCGGCTGCACCAGACGCCGGGTGATCGGCCGTCCGCCCGACTCTTGCAGGCTGGCCTGCACGATCAGTTGCAGCGGCGACTTGGCCTCGGCCCATTTGCTTTCCAGGGTCAGTGCTTCCTGGCCCTTGGCGTCGAGTACGCTTTCTTCCAGTTCGAAATCCTGGCTCAGTTCTTCTTCGGTGACGGAGCCAAACTGATAGCCCGGCAGCGCTTTGACCGCTTCGCGCAACGGTCGTACATAGACTTGGCCGCTGACGCGATTGCCCGAGGCAGGCGCGCCGTACAGGTAACGGCCGTTGACCTGGATCACCGCGTCGTCCGCCGGCTTCAACGGGGTGTCGCTGCCCTTGAGTTCCAGCGCCAGGCGCTCGGGCAGGAAGTCTTCGACAAGGAATTCATACAGCTGCGGCTTGCCATCACCCAGGTCGAATACCAACTGCCAGCGCCCGGTCGGCGCTTCGCCAGCCAGTTGCAGTTGATATTGATACAGGCCGGAGGCATCGGCGTCCCACACAAATTTGCGGCTGACCTGCTCATCCGGGCGACGCACTTCGACGCTCACCGGCTGCGGCTTGACGGCATTGCCGTCCTTGTCCCGCAGCAGGGCATTGAGCAGTACGGTTTCGCCAGGGCGATACAGGTCGCGCGGGCCGAATACAAAGAACTGCAAAGGGTGGGAGGGTTGGCCGCCAATGTCGAACTCGGCCAGGTCCAGCGCCGCGCTGTCGAGGCGCAACATACTGGTCTGTTCACCTTGCTTGGCGAGCAACACCTGGGCCTTTTTCGGCAATGGAAACTCGGCGTGTCCGCCCTTCTCGGTTTTGCCCTGGCCCAACACGCGGCCTTCGGCGTCGAGTACTTCAAGGTCGACGCCATCCAGCGCCTTGCCGCCTTCCAGCGCCTGGGTAAACACGTCCAGGCGATTGGCGTAGCGGTGCACCGACAGGCCGATATCGCTCAGGGTAAACAGCGTGGCCGGTTGGGAATAGTTGTAGGTGCCCGAAGCCCGCATGACAGCCAGGTACACGCCGGGCTGCTGCAGTTGCTTGAGGCCGGCGATCGGCAGCAGCAGGGTTTCGCGGGTGTTGCGCGCCGGGTTCAGGTCGAAACGGCCACCGTAGACCAAGTCGGCCAACGGCAGCAGTTCGCGGGATTCATAGCTTTGCAGGCTGGTGTTGCGGCCCCATTGCGCGAGGAAGGTGGGCAGGGATTCGGGCTTGATGCGGAAGAATTCGACGTCGATCTTGTCGACGTTCAGCGCGATCACCGGCAGGCCTTCGGCCAGGCGCGTCGGCAGCAAGGTGCCACGGCTGGCAAAGCCGACGGTGGCTTGCAGGTCGCGGGTTTCAAGGCGCGCGCTGTATTCAGCGGCAAGGGTATTGTCGTTGACCGCCTTCACACCGGCGTCGACCGTCAGCACCAGTTTGCGCTGTGGCTCCAAGTGGCGCAGGCGCAATTCCATCAGGTTATCGGAGATTTCCCAGGCGCCATCGACCTTGCCGGACTTGCTGTCCACCAGGTGAAGTTTGTCGGCGAATTTCTGATCGGGATCCAACGGAATGGAAAAGCTCACGGAGAGCGTGCTGGCGCCGTCGAGCTGCACTTCGGACACATCCACCACGCTCAACTCGCGCCCGGCGTAACGCTGCTTCAGCGCCGCCACGTCCACCGCCGCTTTCGCAGGTTTGGGTGCAACCGTTACCGCCGCTGGGGCAGCCGGGGCAGCCGGTTTGTCGGAGGAATCACAGGCGCTCAGCAGGGCCAGCGCGCAAGCCAGGAACAGTCCTTTGTTAAGCATGGGGCACTCGTAGTGGGAGGGGCCGAGGGTGAACTATATATCAGCCCGCGTGGGGCCGATGAGGTGCTGGTCACATTGACCGACGGAGGGTGGTTTGGTTCTGAGGTCATCCTTGATCAAGTCAAATCCCACAGCCAAGGGCAGCCAGTTACAATGCCGCTCCCCCAAGGAGCCTGCATGCCCACCTTACTCACCGACTGGCGCCATCGCCTCACCCACCGCCGCGTCTGGGCCCTGGCCGCGCCGATGATCCTGTCGAATATCTCGGTGCCGTTGGTGGCGCTGGTGGACAGCATGGTCATCGGCCACCTGCCCCACGCCCACCAGTTGGGCGCCGTGGCCGTCGGCGCCAGCCTGTACACCTTCCTCGCCTGGGCCATGGGTTTCCTGCGCATGGGTTCCACCGGTTTCGCCGCCCAGGCTGCCGGGCGCAATGACGGGGCGGCGCTGCGGCAGATCCTGCTGCAAGGCCTGCTGCTCGCACTGGGACTGGCGATGCTCTTGGGCACGGTGGGCATTCCGCTGAGCCATCTGGCCTTGGAGTGGATGCAGCCCTCTCCCGAACTCAATCAACTGACCCAGGATTTTTTCCACACCCGCCTGTTCGGCCTGCCCGCCGCATTGGCCAGCTACGCATTGGTCGGCTGGTTTCTCGGTACACAAAATGCGCGGGCGCCGTTGGCGATCCTGCTGACCACCAACCTGGTCAACATCGCGTTGAACCTGTGGTTCGTCCTCGGCCTGGATTGGGGCGTGGTCGGTTCGGCGCGTGCGTCCGTGGTGGCGGAATGGACCGGCGCTTTGCTCGGCCTGGCGATGACGCAGAAAGCCCTGCGCGCCTACCCCGGCCATATTGCCTGGGCCGCACTCAAACTGTGGGAGAGCTGGCGCCCGCTACTGGCGGTCAACCGAGACATTTTCATCCGCAGCCTCGCGCTGCAATCGGTGTTTTTCATGATCACGGTGCAGGGCGCGCGACTGGGCGATGCCACCGTGGCCGCCAATGCGCTGCTGCTCAACGGCCTGTTGCTGGCCGCCCACGCCTTGGATGGATTGGCCCACGCGGTGGAAGCCCTGTGCGGGCATGCCATCGGCGCCCACGACCGCCAGGCCCTGCGTCGCTCATTGGTGGTGGCCGGCGGTTGGTCGTTGATCGCGAGCATCGGCTTTGCGCTGCTGTTCACCGTGGCCGGCCACCTGTTTATCGCCATGCAGACCGACATCCCCAGCGTGCGCGAAACCGCCGACGTCTACCTGCCTTACCTGGCGATACTGCCGTTGATTGCGGTGTGGAGCTACTTGCTCGACGGCCTGTTCATCGGCGCCACCCGCGCGCGGGAGATGCGCAATGGCATGCTGCTGACCGTCTTGCTGACACTGCCCTTCGCCTGGGCGTTGCAGGGTTTGGGCAACCACGGGCTGTGGATAACCTTCCTTCTATTTATGGCCCTGCGCAGCCTTACCTTGTGGGCGATTGCCTGGCGCTTGAACCGGCAGGACCAGTGGCTTGGATAAAGGCTGTGACGCGGTCCAGTACCGGCGCCAACCAACGCAAAGGTCTGGCGATCGCCCCCACCAGCGTCTGGTGGTTGGTCTTGCCGAAATAGACTTCCTCCACCGGCACACCCGTCGCCCGTAATTGCTGGGCCAGCCCGCCGGTGTTGCGTTTGGGGTTGACGAGCTTGTCATCCGTCGACGCGATCAAGAGGCTGGGCGGTGCGTCACGGCTGACGTGGTTGATCGGCTGGGAATCCGGCGGTGAATCCGGGAAGAAAAACACCGGTTTCACGTCAGGGTTTTCAATCGGCAGAAAGTCATAGGGCCCCGCCAGGCCGATCCAGCCTTTAAAGATTGACGGCGTCAGGCCAACCTCTTTCAACCAACGCGCATCCAGCGCCAGCATCGACGCGTTATAGGCGCCGGAGCTATGCCCCATGACATAGAGCTGTTGGGGATCACCACCGTATTGGGCGATGTGTTGATAGGTCCAGGCAACGGCGTGGGCGTTGTCTTGGAGGAAGGCGGGATAACGCACTTGCGGGTAAAGCCGGTAATCGGCGATCACTACCACGACGCCGCGTGAGGCCAGGGCTTCGCCAACGAAACCGTAGTCGCTCCTGGATCCGCTGTTCCAGCTGCCGCCGTAGAAAAACACCACGACTGGAGCATTGGAGATAGCCGGGGCAGGTCGGTAGATATCGAGCTTTTGCCGGGGATCATCGCCATAGGCGATGGCTGAAGTTTTGGTGAAGGTGTTGGAGGGGGTGAGTGCGTTGAGCACTTTGATCGGGGAGCAGGCCGCAAGGCATGCCGCGACAACCAGGGTGAACGCTTGCAAGAATACTCTCGACATCGCCAACCCCTTATACGTGTGAAGACAGACTAATGTGGTGAGCGGGCTTGCCCCGCGCGAGGCAAGCTCGCTCACCACAAAGACCGAGTTCTACGCGGTTACGAGGACAGGTACGAAGAACGCGTCAGGCCCAGACGCAACGCATCCAGGAACTGGGTACGCTCCGAAGCACTGATCTTCGCGCTCGCGCATTTGTCACGGTAATGCGTCATCAACTCCTCCGGCGACAAGTGCACATAGCGCAGCATGTCTTCGATGGTGTCGTGGGTCTCGATACCGGCGCTGTACACCGAACCGTCTTCACGCTGGTAGATGTTCACCGAGTCGGTGTCACCGAACAGGTTGTGCATGTCGCCGAGGATTTCCTGGTAAGCCCCGACCAGGAAGATACCCAGCAAGTAGTCCTCACCTTCGTTCAAACCGTGCACCGGCAGGCTGGTCTCGATGGACTGCTCGTCGACGTACTGCTTGATCTTGCCGTCGGAGTCGCAGGTCAGGTCTTGCAGCACGGCGCGGCGCAGCGGCTCTTCGTCGAGGCGATGCAGCGGAAGGATCGGCAAGACCTGGCCGATGGCCCAGGTGTCCGGCAGGCTCTGGAACACCGAGAAGTTGCAGATGTACTTGTCGGCCAGCTTGTCGTTGAGCTCGTCCAGCACCTGGCGGTGCGAGCGCTGGCGGGCCTTGAGCGAGTTGTGCAGGCGGCGGCACACGGCGAAGTAGCACTGTTCGGCGAGGGCTTTCTCGGCCAGGGTCAGTTTGCCGTCGGCGTACTGGGTGGCCACGTCGCTCATGTAGTGCGTTGCACGCCAGTAGGTTTCGGTGACCATCTCGATGTCGGTCGGGCCGAGCAGGTCCACCAGCCACTGCACGGTTTCCGGCAGGGCTTCTTTATTCTCGATCACCGGAATTTCGTCGTTGTGTTTCTCGACGTCGGTGACCTGCACCACCAGCATGGCGTGGTGGGCGGTCAGGGAACGGCCGCTTTCGGAGAAGATGTTCGGGTGCGGCAGGCTCTGCGCGTCGCAGAATTCCTTGAGCATGCCCACGACCACGCCGGCGTAGTCGTCCATGTCGTAGTTGATCGAGCTGGCGTTACGCGAGTGTGTACCGTCGTAGTCCACGCCCAGGCCACCGCCGACGTCGATGTGGTCCACCGGCAGGCCAAGGTTGCGCAGCTCGCCGTAGTAACGGATGGCTTCCTTGAACCCGTGCTGGTAGTCCGCCAGGTTGGCGATCTGCGAGCCCATGTGGAAGTGCAGCAGGCGGATGCCCTGGTCCAGGCCGGCCGCGCGGAAGCGCTCGACCACCGACAACAGTTGCGCCGCCGACAGGCCGAACTTGGATTTCTCGCCGCCGGTGTCCGCCCACTTACTCGATGCCAGCGACGACAAACGCACGCGCAGGCCAACCTGTGGCTTGACCTTGAGGCTGGCGGCTTCTTCGATCACCAGTTCAACTTCGGATTCTTTCTCGATCACGATGAATACGTTGTGGCCGAGCTTCTGGCCCATCAGCGCGAGGCGGATGAACTCACGGTCTTTGTAACCGTTGCAAACGATGGTGCCGCCCTTCGGCGCCAGGGCCAACACGGCCAGCAGCTCGGGCTTGGAGCCGGCTTCCAGGCCGATGGACACGTTCTGGGTGGCGATGATGTTCTCGATCACCGCTTCTTGCTGGTTCACCTTGATCGGGTACAGCGCGGTGTACTTGCTCTGGTATTCCAGGCGCTCGATGTTGGCATCGAAGGCGCCGGTCAGTTGGCGTACACGGTCTTGCAGGATGTCGGGGAAGCGCACCAGCAGCGGCAACGACAGGCCGCTCTTGCGCAGCTCATCGACCTGTTCGTACAGGTCGACCGGCGTGCTGTTCGGGCCGTTCGGACGGACTTCAACGCGACCGGCATCATTGATCGCGAAATACCCGGCCCCCCAATGGCGAATCCCGTAAACACTGCGGCTGTCCGCAACTGTCCATTGGCTGCCATCGTCTTTGCGTGTGCGTCGTACGGACATCGAAGTCCCCTATAAATGAAGTCGAAGGCACCGCCCCTATCTGAGGCTGGCGCAGTCTAAAGAATGAAAATGACGATTTGCCTGCGTGCAAGGTAGGACCCCACGCGCAGGACAGAGTTTAGACACAGGTCGGGAAGAGGCTTTCAGCCGCCGGACTTCTTGGCCTTGTACCCGAGCTTGATCAGCTCGGCCAACAGCAACTCGACGTGATCGCCCTGGATCTCGATGACGCCGTCTTTCAACGCGCCTCCGGTGCCACAGCGTTTTTTCAGCGTCGTGGCCAGTTCCTTCAGGGCTTCTTCGGCCAACGGCACGCCGGTGATGGTGGTCACCGTCTTGCCGCCACGGCCTTTGCTCTCGCGGCGTACGCGGGCAATACCATCGCCTTCAGGGATCAGGGTCTGTTTGCAGGTACACGAATCCACGGGCTGACGACAGTCCGGGCAGTGTCGACCTGCGTCGGTGGAAAATACCAGGCCACCAAGGGCGGCGAAGGATGCGGCTTTTTTGGCCACCGGCAATCCTCTTGGGAGGATGAAGACTGATCGGCACCCGCAAAGCGGTGAACCGACCGCGAAGCCCCACTCAGGCAGGGGCAGCGCTACCGGACCGCCAAGGCGGTTCGGGTGAAAAGTCGCGCAGTGTAACCACAAAAAGCCGACTTGCTAAGAGTCAAATGGCGCCAATTTATGCAACTTTAGCGACGCGAGGCCAGATAACGCCGCAACCCTTCCTGGGCATCCGGGCAGTAAGGCTTTTGCCCAGCTTCTTGCAGGACTGTTTCAAGGGGTAAAAAGCGCGCCTCCATGACCTCTTCCGGCTGTAGGCGCAGTGGCCCGTCCCAGACAGCAGAGTAGGAAGTGCACCAGAGACGGCTTTCGCCATCTTCGAAGTAGAAGTGGTCATGTTCGACCAATTCCACGCCACCGACACCCAACTCCTCTTCCAGCTCGCGCGCTGCCGACACGGCATACGACTCTCCCTGCGCCACCATGCCGCCCGCCGCCGTGTCCCAGAAACCGGGGTACAACGCCTTGCTCAGGGTGCGCCGATGCACACACAGCTCACCCTTGGAGTTGAACAGGAATATGAAGGTGCAACGGCCAATCAGGCCGCGCTGGCGAAGGTCGGACCGCACGAGATGACCGAGCAGGTGGTCCTGCTCGTCGACCCAGCAGATCAGTTCAGCATCGGAAGCCGCGCGGTGTGCGGCCTCCTTTTGAGTAGCGTCCATCATCAACCCTGGTTGAGGAGCTGACGCAAGTCGATCACTGCAGCGTTTGCCCGGGAAATGTAGTTGGCCATCACCAGCGAATGGTTCGCCAGTACCCCGAAGCCACTGCCGTTAAGAATCATAGGACTCCAAACCGGTTCTTGCGAGGCTTCCAGCTCACGAATGATCTGGCGCACGCTGACCGTGGCGTTCTTCTTGGCCAGTACATCGGCAAAATCGACTTCAATGGCGCGCAGCAAGTGCGACAACGCCCAAGCCTGGCCACGGGCTTCGTAGAACACGTTGTCGATCTGCATCCATGGGGTTTCCACCACTTCTTCATCGACCTGCGGCACTTCACCCGGCGCCAGGGCTTCGGTTTTCAGTGCGGTGTTCAGTTTCACCCGGCCGACGCTGGCCGACAGGCGTTGCGACAACGAACCCAAGCGCGTAGCGACGTCGCCCAGCCAGTTGTTCAGGTTGTCGGCACGCGCATAGAACAGCGCGCCGCGCTGGTTCGGGTCGGACAGGCGTGCTTCGTAGCGGCTCAGGGAATTGATGCCTTCCTGGTATTCCGACTCACTGGATGGCAGCACCCAGCTCTTGTTGTCGAAGTTGAAGCGTGGCTCGGCCTTGGCCAAGTCCGCGTCTTCGGCTGACTGCGACTGCGAGCGGGCGAAGTCTTTACGCAGGGCGCGGGTCAGGTCGCGCACCTGCACCAGCACGCCGTATTCCCAGCTCGGCATGTTGTCCATCCACAGGCCCGGCGGGAAGCGGTCGTTGGAGATGTAGCCACCGGGCTTGTTCAGCAAGGTGCCGACCACGGTCTTGAGGGTTTCGACGGTGGTGTAGCCCACCACCATCTGCTTGCCTTCCTTCTCGGCGGCCAGCTGCGCATTTTGCTGCACCGGAAACAGCGCCGGCTCTTCGCTCCAGTACCAGCCCAGGGCGCCGGTGACCAACAGGTACAGGCCGAGCACGCTGAGCACGGCGCGGCTCATCAGCACGGTACGAAAATAGCCGCGGTTGGCCGACTTGGGCTCAGGCGCGGGGCCTTTGGCGCTGCCTGCACGGTTTTTCCAGTCCAGCATGGCGATATCCTTTCAATCACTTGAGTTCAGGGCGTACGTTCAAACACTCCGACCATAACCCTACCGCATCGTGCCCACCCGTGCGGGGCTTTTTACCGTGCGCGACCACCCAGTCAGCAACTGAATACTACCCAGACGCAGTTTATTGACGTATGACACTCATCCTATGGAAAAGAGGTGCTAGCATAGAGCCATCAGTCGACCTCAGCATGCACCCTAACTAGTAGTCAGGATATGACCGAGCCAGAAGACCCCAGCCGTGAGCGTCTCAAGCAGCATTTTGCCCAGCGGGTAATTCATCAGGCACGTCAAATTCTTGAGATCTGGCAGCGCCTGCAACGCAGCGAATGGTCCGGCGCCGACCTCTCGGAACTCAGCGAAGCCAATTTGCGCCTGCTGCGTTTTGCCGAGCGCTTCGAACAGCCGGAGCACAGCCAGTTGGCGCGACACATCGGCGACTCCCTCAGGGCGGTGGACGAGAACCGTGGCCGCCTGAGCAGCCACCTGATCACCGAACTCAACCGCTTGATGCAGCGCCTGTCCCGCACCGGCCTGCGCCAGGGCGACCAGCTCGAACAAACCTTCCTGCCGCCGATGCGCAAGCCGATCTACGTGATGCTGGCCGATCACGACCGCGCCGAGCGCCTGGCCAAGCAGCTGGAATTCTTTGGCATGAGCGCTCAGTCCCTCGACAGCGTGGCGGCATTTCGCGCGTCGATGGCCGAGCGCCTGCCTTCGGCGATTGTGATGGACGTAGACTTCTGCGGCGCCGGTCTGGGCCTCAAGCTCGCCGCCGAAGCCCAGGAAGGCCTGGAGCAAAAGCTGCCGCTGCTGTTTTTCAGCCTGCACGAAACCGATACCCCGACCCGCCTCGCCGCCGTACGCGCTGGTGGCCAGGAATTCCTCACCGGCACGCTGGAAGCCTCCAGCCTGCTGGAAAAGATCGAAGTGCTGACCTGCGTCGCCCAGTACGAACCGTATAAAGTGCTGATCATCGACGATTCGCGGGCCCAGGCGCTGCACACCGAGCGCCTGCTCAACAGCGCCGGCATTGTCACCCGCACGCTGATCGAACCGATCCAGGCCATGGCCGAGCTGGCGGATTTCCAGCCCGACCTGATCATCCTCGACATGTACATGCCCGCCTGTACCGGCACGGAACTGGCCAAGGTCATCCGCCACAACGATCGTTATGTGAGCGTGCCGATCATTTACCTGTCGGCCGAAGACGACCTGGACAAACAGTTGGACGCCATGAGCGAAGGCGGTGACGACTTCCTCACCAAGCCGATCAAGCCGCGCCACCTGATCACCACCGTGCGCAACCGCGCGGCCCGCGCACGCAACCTCAAGGCGCGGATGGTGCGCGACAGCCTGACTGGCCTGTACAACCACACCCATATCCTGCAATTGCTCGAAGACTGCAGCTTCCGCGCGCGCCGCGAGAACAAGCCGCTGAGCTTTGCCATGCTCGATATCGACCACTTCAAGCGGGTCAACGACAGCCACGGCCATCCCATGGGCGACCGTGTGATCAAGAGCCTGGCGCTGTTTCTCAAGCAGCGCCTGCGCAAGACTGACTATATAGGGCGCTACGGCGGCGAAGAGTTCGCCATTGTGATGCCCGATACCGACCTGGAAGCCGCGTGCAAGGTGCTAGACGAGATCCGTTGCCGCTTCGCCGAAATCCACTACCCCGCCCAGCCCCAGGATCTGTGGTGCACCTTCAGCGCTGGCCTGGTGGAGCTGCATGATGGCTGCGACAGCCTGATGATGGCGGCCCAGGCAGACGAGGCGCTGTACCGCGCCAAGGACGCGGGACGCAACCGCGTGCAAGCCGCGCGCACGTCAAAGCAAAGTGCCATCTTTTCACCGGAATTCACTGATTCGGTCATAACCCTGTAACGAAAACGCAATAACTTCAGGCACTTATCTTTTGCCGTCGGTTGAAACCCCGCATGCGCCTGAAGCTGCTGACCAATCTCAACACCCTCCTACTGGTGGCCGTATGCCTGGCGCTGGGCGCGACCCTGTGGTGGTCGCAACGCGCGCTGGAACGGCCGTATTTGCTGATGGAACGCTACCTGGGTTTGTCCCAGGCTTTCCAGAACCAGGCCGCGCGCAATATCGACGACTACTTGGCCAGCGGCGACGCCCTGCGCTTGAGCAGTGCCAGCCAGAGCCTGGAAAGCCTGTTGCAGCATTTGGATGAGTTGCCGGCGGACCTCGCGCAAAACCTGCGCCCGAGCCTGGTGGACCTGGATGCGTTCAGCAAGACCGACTTGCTGGCGGCCGGCAAACTGGCGGGCGACCCGCAAGCCCTGTTGCTGCAGGCCGAGCGCGAATTGGGCGCGAACCTGGAGCAGTTGAGCCAGTACGCCATTGGCGTGAATACCCCGGAGGCCGCCCGTTATCTACCGCCCTTGCTGGCCGCGTCACAACACCTGGGCAAACTGTCCCTGGCCCGCGACAAATTGGTAAGCAGTGGGCGCGCAGAGCTGGCCAATGACGTTGAGCGCGAAGTCGGCAACATTCGCAGTCAAGCCGATGCGCTGGAACAGCTGCCGTTGCTGGGTGTGAAAGCCAGCGCCGAATCCAGCGCCGACGACTTTTCCGCACTGATGGGCCTGGAGAACACCGAGAAAACCGAAGCCCAGGACACAGGCGTCGACCTCAAGCGCGAACTCAACAGCCTGCTCACCCGCTACCCCGCCGAACTCAAGCGCACCCGCGAACAGATCCAGCAACGCACCGACCTGGCCGCCAAGACCCACCAGAAAATCGACACCGTGCAGCAAGCCATCGCCGGTCTGGAACCCGTGGTGCGCGCGCAGCACGGCAAGATCCAGAGCGAAGTGCGTCTGATGCAAGGCGTGATGATCGGCCTGATCCTGCTGATCGCGCTGCTGATCGACACCCTGCAACGCCGCCTGGCGCGGGTGCTGACCAACCTGGCACCGGCCCTGTCGACCTGGGCCGAGGGCGATTTCAGCCAGCCGATTGCCTTGGGCAAGACCAACCGCGAGCTGCACGACATCGAAGCCTCCCTGAACCGCCTGCGGGCTTATCTGGTGGATTTGGTCGGCACTATTCGCGGCAATGCCGAGGAAGTCGCCGGCAGCAGCCGTGCGCTGGCCGAACTGAGCAGCGGCCTGCACGATGGCGCCGAACGCCAGGCCGGGGATACCGCGCAGATCCGTGATTCGCTGGGTGAGCTGGAAGCGACCATCCAGCAAGTGGCGGGCGATGCCAGCCAGGCGGCGGGTGCCAGTCGCAGTGCTGGCCAGGCAGTGGAGCAAGGCCAACGCGTGATCGGCCTGAGCCTGACCGGGCTGCATGCCCTGGTGGGTGAAGTGCAGCAAAACGCACAGATGATCGAAAAACTCGCCGAAGAATCCGCCACCATCGGCGGCGTGCTGACGGTGATCCGCTCGATTGCCGACCAGACCAACCTGCTCGCCCTCAACGCCGCCATCGAGGCCGCTCGCGCCGGTGAAGCCGGACGTGGTTTCGCCGTGGTCGCCGACGAAGTCCGCTCCCTGGCCCAACGCACCGCCGGCGCCACCGCAGAGATCCAGACCCTGATCGCCGGCCTGCAAAGCGCCGCCCATCAATCGGTGCAAGGCATGCGTGCCCAGGTCGAACACGCCGAAGCCACCGCCCAGCAAGCCCAGGCGGCGGACGGCGCGCTGGATGAAATCGTCGGGGCTATCCAGACCATTTCCGACACCGCCGTGCGCATCGCCGATGTGACGGCACAGCAGAGTGGCGCCGTCAGTGAGATTCGCGACAACAGCGAGCGGATTCACCAATTGGGTGAGGATAACTTGCTGCGAATCGGCCAAGGCCGCAGCCAAGGTGAGCACTTGCTGGTGCTGGGTGGGCAGCTCAACACCGCCGTGCAGGCGTTTCGTGTGTAACTGACCGAATCCGGCCTCACAGTCACAAATTTCGCGCTATCCTCGCTAATCGTGCTGCCTACTGCATAGAACTGGACAGTCACAAAGGCTTTGCGGCATAGTCGCCGGGTTCTGCCGTACCCACATCAATAACAAGGAACAGCCGATGGCGACCTTACTGGTTCTTCACGGACCCAACCTGAACCTGCTCGGCACCCGTGAACCGGGCGTCTACGGGGCAGTCACCCTGGACCAGATCAACCTCGACCTGGAACGCAGGGCGCGTGAAGCCGGCCACCATCTGCTCTACCTGCAAAGCAATGCCGAGTACGAATTGATTGATCGCATCCATGCCGCGCGTGGCGAAGGCGTGGACTTTATCCTGATCAATCCCGCCGCTTTTACACACACAAGCGTTGCATTACGTGACGCATTGCTGGCGGTGAGCATCCCATTCATCGAAGTGCATTTGTCGAACGTGCACAAACGCGAAGCTTTCCGCCATCACTCCTACTTCTCCGACGTAGCGGTAGGTGTGATCTGCGGCCTTGGCGCCAGCGGTTACCGACTGGCCCTGGAGGCCGCCCTGGAACAACTTGAACAACCGGCCAAGCGCCCCTGACCGACCCTTGGGAGTTGATGATTCATGGATATCCGTAAAGTTAAGAAACTGATCGAACTGCTGGAAGAATCCGGTATCGACGAGCTGGAAATCAAGGAAGGCGAAGAGTCCGTACGGATCAGCCGCCACAGCAAGACCCCGGCCCAGCAGTTCTACGCGCCACAGATGCAAGCACCGGCGCCGGCTGCTGCTCCAGCCGCCGCACCTGCTGCTGCCGCTGCACCTGCCGCTCCAGCTGCTCCTGCGCTGAACGGTTTCGTGGTCAAGTCGCCAATGGTCGGTACCTTCTACCGCACCCCGGCACCGACCTCGCCTGCCTTCGTTGAAGTCGGCGCAACCGTGAAAGTGGGCGACACCATCTGCATCGTTGAAGCGATGAAGATGATGAACCACATCACTGCGGAAAAAGCCGGCGTCATCGAATCCATCCTGGTAGAAAACGGTCAGCCGGTTGAGTACGACCAGCCGCTGTTCACCATCGTTTGAACCGCGGAGCGCCTTCGATGTTGAAACCTGCGAAGAAACTGCAAAAAGTCCTGATCGCCAACCGCGGCGAGATCGCGCTGCGTATCCTGCGCGCCTGTAAGGAAGAGGGCATCAAGACCGTCGCTGTTTACTCGACGGCCGATACCGAATTGATGCACGTGAAACTGGCGGACGAAAGCATCTGCATCGGCCCGCCACTGGCCACGAACTCGTACCTGAAAGTCTCGAACATCATCGCGGCCGCGGAAGTGACCGGCGCTGATGGCATCCACCCTGGCTACGGCTTCCTCGCGGAAAACGCCGACTTCGCCGAACAGGTGGAAAAATCCGGGTTTGCCTTCATCGGCCCGAAAGCCGAAACCATTCGCCTGATGGGTGACAAGGTTTCGGCCAAGGACGCCATGATCGCGGCCGGCGTGCCAACCGTTCCAGGTTCCGACGGCCCGCTGCCGGAAGACGAGGAAACCGCCCTGCGCATTGGTCGCGAAGTCGGCTACCCGGTGATCATCAAGGCCGCCGGTGGCGGTGGTGGTCGCGGCATGCGCGTGGTGCACAAGGAAGAAGACCTGATCGAAGCGGCCAAGCAGACTCGCTCCGAGGCGGGCGCCTGGTTCGGCAACCCGATGGTCTACCTGGAGAAGTACCTGACCAACCCACGTCACGTGGAAGTGCAGGTGCTGTCCGACGGTCAAGGCCACGCCATCCACTTGGGCGACCGCGATTGCTCGCTGCAACGTCGTCACCAGAAGGTTCTGGAAGAAGCACCAGCACCGGGCCTGGATGAAAAAGCGCGCCAGGAAGTACTGGCTCGTTGCGTCAAGGCGTGCATCGACATCAACTACCGTGGCGCGGGCACTTTCGAGTTCCTGTACGAGAACGGTCGTTTCTACTTCATCGAGATGAACACTCGTGTGCAGGTAGAGCATCCGGTGTCGGAGATGGTCACCGGTATCGACATCGTCAAGGAGATGCTCAGCATCGCCGCCGGCAACCCGCTGTCCTTCACCCAGGACGACGTGAAGATGCACGGCCACTCCCTGGAGTGCCGCATCAACGCCGAAGACCCGAAAACCTTTATCCCAAGCCCTGGCCTGGTCAAGCATTTCCACGCGCCCGGCGGCAACGGCGTACGTGTGGATTCGCACCTGTACAGCGGCTACAAGGTTCCGTCCAACTACGACTCGCTGATCGGCAAGCTGATCACCTGGGGCGCCACCCGCGACGAGGCCATGGCCCGTATGCGCAACGCCCTGGACGAAATCGTGGTCGACGGCATCAAGACCAACATCCCGCTGCACCGGGACCTGGTCCGCGATGAAGGCTTCTGCGAAGGTGGTGTGAACATTCACTACCTGGAACACAAGCTGGCTAACCAGTAAGTGCTCCACCCAACAAAGCCGCCTTCGGGCGGTTTTGTTGTTTTTGGCCGCCGATAACTCAAAGGCCACTGTGGCGAGGGAGCTTGCTCCCGCTGGACTGCGCAGCAGTCCCATTCTTTTAAACAGAGCGGGGCCGCTTCGCGCCCCAGCGGGAGCAAGCTCCCTCGCCACACACTCCGCTCTCGCGTAAACTCCCGCGCTTTCGCGACAGATGTAGTCGCACATTCAATTTTTTCAAAGGTGCCCGCCATGCCTTGGCTGCAAGTCCGTCTCGCCATCAGCCCAGAACAAGCCGAAACCTACGAAGACGCTTTCCTCGAAGTAGGCGCCGTCTCGGTGACCTTCATGGACGCCGAAGACCAGCCGATCTTCGAACCTGAACTCAACACTACCCCGCTGTGGTCCCACACCCACTTGCTGGCCCTGTTCGAAGACGGCACCGATGCCGCCGCCGTGCTGGCCCATATGGAGTTGCTCACCGGCGGCCCGCTGCCGGAGCATCACAGCGAAGTCATCGAAGACCAGGACTGGGAACGCAGCTGGATGGACAACTTCCAGCCGATGCGCTTCGGCCAGCGCCTGTGGATCGTGCCGAGCTGGCACGCCGCGCCTGAGCCAGACGCGGTCAACCTGCTGCTCGACCCAGGCCTGGCGTTCGGCACCGGCACTCACCCCACTACCGCGCTGTGCCTGGAATGGCTGGACGGCCAGGACCTGACCGACAGCCACGTGCTGGACTTCGGCTGCGGCTCGGGGATCCTGGCGATCGCTGCGCTGTTGCTGGGCGCCAAGGAAGCTGTGGGCACCGACATCGACGTGCAGGCCCTGGAAGCCTCCCGCGATAACGCCGGGCGCAACAATGTCCCTGAAGGCAAATTCCCACTGTATTTGCCTGAAGACCTGCCCCAGGTGCAGGCCGACGTGCTGGTGGCCAACATCCTCGCAGGCCCCTTGGTGTCCCTGGCGCCGCAGCTGTCGAGCCTGGTCAAGCCGGGCGGACGCCTGGCGCTGTCGGGCATCCTGGCCGAGCAAGGCGAAGACGTCGCTGCCGCCTACGCCAAGGATTTCGAGCTGGACCCGATCGCCAACCGCGATGGCTGGGTACGCATCAGCGGTCGTCGGCGCTAGAATGAGCGCTTGCCTGAATCGGATAGCCGCATGACCGACAGTTTCGTCACCCAGTGCCCGCACTGCCAAGCACGCTTTCGCGTCAACCACGCTCAATTGAGCGTGGCCCGTGGCGTGGTGCGCTGCGGCTCGTGCCTGCAAGTGTTCAATGCCGCTCGCCAGTTGCTGGAGCAGCGCGACCAGGTGTCCGCGCCTGAACCGCAAGTGCCAGACGTGCCGGTAGAGGTGACGCTTGAGCCAGCGCGAGCCATCAGCCAGAAGCAGTGGACTGCCGAAGAGCTGGACCTGGACAACCTGGACCTGGACGAAGAACTGGCCAAGCTGGAACGCCGCGAGATTCAGCACACGTTGCCGATGGGCGCAGATCGTCGCCAGCCCGGCACTGACCGCCGCCAAAAGGAAGAATCCTTCAGCGCCAGCCGCGACACGGTCAAGGCCGAAGAGGAAAAATGGGCAGCGAGCCTGTTCAGCGAGCCGCCTGAAGAGCGCCTCCACGTCACAGAGGACGAACCGGAACCTGCGATTCAGCAGCGCACCGAACCCTCCATGTCGTTCCACACCGACGATATCGACGATGAGCCGCCACTGCGTTCAACGCCCGACGATGACGACATCGACCCGCCGTTTACGCCGCTGACCCAATCGGCCGATGACGTAGAACCCGAAGAACGCCCCAAACCCCGTCGCAAGCGCTCGCGCGCCGAAACGAGCGTGCAAGACGACCAACTGCTGGACCTCGAAGACGACCCGCTGCACCTCTACGCGCAAAAACGCCCGTCGGGCTGGGGCCGCCGGCTGATCTGGCTATTGCTGGTCCTGATCGCCGCCGCCGGTCTGGCAGGCCAGTACATTGCCTATCAATTCGACGACCTGGCCCGCCAGGACGCCTATCGCCCGTGGTTCCAGCAACTGTGCCCCACACTGGGCTGCACGGTGCCATCACGGGTCGATATCGCCCACATCAAGAGCAGCAACCTGGTGGTGCGCAGCCACCCGGATTTCGCCGGGGCACTGGTGGTGGACGCGATCATCTATAACCGCGCGACCTTCTCCCAGCCCTTTCCGCTGCTGGAGCTGCGGTTTGCCGATTTGAATGGCAGCCTGATTGCCAGTCGTCGCTTCAAGCCCGCCGAATACCTCAGCGGTGAGTTGGCCGGTGTTAGCGAAATGCCATCGCAAACCCCGATCCATATCTCCCTGGACATCCTCGATCCCGGCAACAAAGCCGTGAATTACAGCCTGAGCTTTCACTCGCCCGAGTGAATCGGTGCATGGGTTGAGATTTGACGGCAGGTTATTGACTTTGCCCTGCGCAACCAAACCGGTGGCGATAAAGAAATAACTGTTCAGATTTTATCCAATTCAGCCTTTATCCAGTCATCGAGAGCGGGTATCATGCCAACCCTTTTTCGAACTCTAATGATCCGGCCCCACAACAGGGAAGTCCTATGTCGGCGGTACGCATCGGCCCATATACATTGCAGAACGGCTTGATCCTCGCCCCGATGGCGGGGGTTACCGACCAGCCCTTTCGTCAGCTGTGCAAGCGTTTGGGCGCAGGTCTTGTAGTCTCGGAAATGGTCACCAGCGACATGAGCTTGTGGAACACCCGCAAATCGCGGATGCGCATGATCCACGAAGGTGATCCCGAGCCGCGCTCGGTACAGATCGCCGGTGGCGATGCACAGATGCTGGCGGATGCGGCCCGGGCCAATGTGGAGTTGGGGGCGCAGATCATCGACATCAACATGGGCTGCCCGGCCAAGAAGGTCTGCAACAAGGCCGCCGGTTCCGCCCTGTTGAAAGATGAGCAATTGGTTGCCGAGATCCTGCAGGCCGTTGTCGCCGCAGTGGATGTGCCGGTCACCCTGAAGATCCGTACCGGCTGGGACCGGGACAACAAGAACGGCCTGACGGTGGCGAAGATCGCCGAACAGGCAGGCATTTCAGCGCTGGCGGTGCATGGCCGCACCCGCGCCGACCTTTACACAGGTGAAGCCGAGTACGACACCATCGCCGCGATCAAGCAGGCGGTGTCGATGCCGGTGTTTGCCAATGGCGACATCGACTCCGCCGAGAAAGCCCGGCGCGTGCTGCACGCGACCGGCGCCGATGGCTTGTTGATTGGCCGGGCTGCCCAGGGGCGGCCGTGGATTTTTCGTGAGATCGAGCATTTTCTGCGTACCGGTGAAGTGTTGCCGGCACCGGAGCTGATCGAGGTGGAACGTATTCTGCTAGAGCATCTGGCCGCCCTGCACGCCTTCTATGGAGACGTGATGGGAGTACGCATTGCTCGCAAGCATGTCGGCTGGTATCTCGCAACCCTGCCGGGCGCCAGGGAGTTTCGCGCCCACTTCAATCGTTTGGATGATACGGAAGCACAGTGCGCCAACGTTCGTGAGTTTTTCAGCGAGCGTTACAAGAGCCTGGGGACAGGGGACGGAGAGGGGGTGGCCGCATGACGATGATGACCGAGACTTTAGTGAGTGGAACAACACCCGTGAGCGACAACGTCAATTTGAAACAGCACCTCAACACGCCGAGCGAAGAAGGCCAGACCCTTCGCGGGAGTGTCGAGAAGGCGCTGCACAATTATTTCGCCCACCTTGAGGGCGCTTCCGTCACGGACGTGTACAACCTGGTGCTCTCCGAAGTCGAGGCGCCCTTGCTCGAAAGCGTGATGAACTACGTCAAGGGCAACCAGACCAAAGCCAGTGAGCTGCTGGGCCTCAACCGTGGCACCTTGCGCAAAAAGCTCAAGCAATACGATTTGCTGTAAGCATTCAATCAAACCAGAAAGGCGCCCGCGTAAAACCGGTCGCCTTTTTTGCTGACTCCTTTGCTTTTGATGGAAATTGAAATGACCGACCAGACTACCCGCCTGCCGATCCGCCGCGCCTTGATCAGCGTTTCCGACAAGACCGGCATCCTCGAATTTGCCCGGGAGCTGGAAGCCCTGGGCGTGGAAATCCTCTCCACGGGCGGGACCTTCAAACTGCTGCAGGACAACGGCGTGGCCGCAGTGGAAGTGGCGGACTACACCGGTTTCGCAGAAATGATGGACGGTCGGGTCAAGACCCTGCACCCGAAAATCCACGGCGGCATCCTCGGCCGTCGCGGCACCGACGACGCGATCATGGCCGAGCACGGCATCAAGCCGATCGACCTGGTGGCCGTTAACCTCTACCCGTTCGAAGCCACCATCAGCAAGCCAGGCTGCGACCTGCCGACCGCCATCGAAAACATCGATATCGGCGGCCCGACCATGGTGCGCTCGGCGGCCAAGAACCACAAAGACGTGGCCATCGTGGTCAACGCCAGCGATTACGCCAACGTGCTGGAAAGCCTTAAAGCCGGTGGCCTGACCTACGCCCAGCGCTTCGACCTGATGCTCAAGGCCTTCGAACACACCGCCGCCTACGACGGCATGATCGCCAACTACATGGGCACTGTTAACCAGACGGCTGAAACCCTGTCGACCGAAGGCCGCAGCCAATTCCCGCGCACCTTCAACAGCCAGTTCATCAAGGCCCAGGAAATGCGCTACGGCGAGAACCCGCACCAGAGCGCGGCGTTCTACGTGGAAGCCAAGCCGGCCGAAGTGGGCATCGCCACCGCGACCCAGCTGCAAGGCAAGGAGCTGTCCTACAACAACGTGGCCGACACCGACGCCGCGCTGGAGTGTGTGAAGAGCTTCGTCAAGCCAGCCTGTGTGATCGTCAAGCACGCCAACCCGTGCGGCGTGGCGGTGAGCCCGGACGCTGAAGGCGGTATCCGCCAAGCGTACGAACTGGCCTACGCCACCGACACCGAGTCGGCGTTCGGCGGCATCATCGCCTTCAACCGTGAGCTGGATGCCGAGACCGCCAAGGCGATCGTTGAGCGTCAGTTCGTTGAAGTGATCATCGCCCCAAGCGTCAGCGAGGAAGCCCGCGCCATCGTGGCGGCCAAAGCCAACGTGCGCCTGCTGGCCTGCGGCGAATGGTCGGCTGAACGCGCCGCTGCCTGGGACTACAAGCGCGTCAACGGCGGCTTGCTGGTACAGAGCCGCGACATCGGCATGATCGGCAGCGAAGACCTGAAAGTGGTGACCCAGCGCGCGCCGACCGAGCAAGAGATCAACGACCTGATCTTCGCCTGGAAAGTGGCTAAATACGTTAAATCCAACGCCATCGTCTACGCCAAGAACCGCCAGACTATCGGTGTCGGCGCCGGCCAGATGAGCCGCGTGAACTCGGCGCGTATCGCCGCGATCAAGGCTGAACATGCTGGTTTGCAAGTGGTGGGTTCGGTGATGGCTTCCGACGCATTTTTCCCGTTCCGCGACGGCCTGGACAACGCCGCGAAAGCTGGCGTGACCGCCGTGATCCAACCGGGTGGCTCGATGCGTGATGCAGAAGTCATCGCCGCCGCTGATGAAGCCGGCATCGCCATGGTCTTCACCGGCATGCGCCACTTCCGCCACTGACAGAATTTGAGGTTTTTGACATGAATGTTTTGATCATTGGCAGCGGTGGCCGTGAACACGCCCTGGCCTGGAAAGTTGCCCAGGACCCGCGCGTCCAGAAAGTATTCGTAGCACCCGGCAACGCCGGTACCGCCATTGAAGCCAAGTGCGAGAACGTCGCTATCGACGTACTGGCCCTTGAGCAGCTGGCAGATTTCGCGGAAAAAAATGTATCCCTGACCATCGTCGGTCCGGAAGTGCCATTGGTTGCCGGCGTGGTGGACCTGTTCCGCAGCCGTGGCCTGGATTGCTTCGGCCCAACCGCGGGTGCCGCCCAACTGGAAGGCTCCAAGGCATTCACCAAGGACTTCCTGGCGCGCCACAAGATCCCGACTGCCGACTACCAGAACTTCACCGAGATCGAGCCGGCCCTGGCTTACCTGCGTGAAAAAGGTGCGCCGATCGTGATCAAGGCCGATGGCCTGGCCGCCGGCAAAGGCGTGATCGTCGCCATGACCCTGCAGGAAGCCGAAGACGCCGTGCGCGACATGCTCGCCGGCAACTCATTCGGTGACGCCGGTTCCCGTGTGGTGATCGAGGAGTTCCTCGACGGTGAAGAAGCCAGCTTTATCGTGATGGTCGACGGCAAGAACGTTCTGCCGATGGCCACCAGCCAGGACCACAAACGCGTCGGCGACGGCGACACCGGCCCGAACACCGGCGGCATGGGTGCCTACTCCCCTGCCCCGGTGGTCACCGCCGACGTGCACCAGCGCGTCATGGACCTGGTGATCTGGCCGACCGTGCGTGGCATGGCCGACGAAGGCAATGTGTACACCGGTTTCCTGTATGCCGGCCTGATGATCGACAAAGCCGGTAACCCGAAAGTCATCGAGTTCAACTGCCGCTTCGGCGACCCGGAAACCCAACCGGTGATGCTGCGTCTGCAATCGAGCCTGGTATTGCTGGTGGAAGCTGCCCTGGCCCAGGCCCTGGACAAGGTAGAAGCCCAGTGGGATCCACGTCCGAGCGTCGGCATTGTGCTGGCAGCCGGTGGCTACCCTGCCGATTACGCCAAGGGCGACGTGATTGAAGGTCTCGACGCGGCGGCTACGCTGGAAGGCAAAGTGTTCCATGCGGGCACTGCGCTCAAGGATGGCCAGGTCGTGACCGCCGGTGGCCGTGTGTTGTGCGCCACCGCCATGGGCGCCAGCGTCGACGCCGCGCAGCAACAGGCTTATAAGCTGGCTGCAAAAATCGACTGGAAAGGCTGCTTCTATCGCAAGGACATCGGCTATCGCGCCATTGCGCGGGAGCGTGGCGAAAGCCAGTAAGTCGCTATCCGTTCGGCTAGGCAAGGGCCTCTGGCCCTTGCCGTATGCAGGCCTACCCGCGCATAGTTAACCGTGCATCAACCTACGAAGGGATTTCGCCGTGCGCTGGCTCAGGATCGCCATAGGTTTCACTGTCAGTCTGCTGACACTGCTCTGCTTGTTCCCGGCCCAGGCCGCCGCGCAAGGCAGTGGCTGGGCAGTATTGCTTGATGAACAGGCCGACCTGCAACTGAGCGACATCCGTTCCTCGCGCTACACCAATCAATTCAGCCCCATCGAACTGGACCGCATTACCGCCGCGGAACCGGACGGTGCGTTGTGGGTGCGTTTCAAGCTGCAACCCGGCAGACACGAACAAGTGCTGCGGGTCTTTGCTCCGGATTTGTCCCACCTGAGCCTCTATGTACTGGACGGCGACACCCTGGTGGAGCAGCAGAGCACCGGCACACGCCAGCCCCAGGCGGAGCGCCCATTGCCGAGCAGCGACTTCATGCTGCCGATGCCCCAGAGCCAGAAGCCCCTGGAAGTTTACCTGCGCCTGGTCTCGGAACATGAGCTGCGCCCGTATATCACCCTGGAACCGGCCGTGCTCGCCGCCGCCGACCAGACCCAGACGCTGATCTACGGCCTGCTGTTCGGCTGCCTATTGATGCTGATCCTGCACAACCTCACACGCTTCGCCTACCACCGCTCGCGCAGCAGCCTGTGGCTGGCGGCCTGCGAGATCCTGCTGATGCTCAGCCTCGCGCTGCTGCTGAACCTGATCGGCCCTTGGCTGCCGAACTGGCACGCTATCCAGACCCCAGGCGCCTACCTGGCCCTGCTGCTGACCGCGCCGTGCGGGCTGATGTTTGCCTACCGGTTCTTCATGCCTTTGGGCCCACACCCGCTGAACAAGCTGTTGATGGCCGACATCCTGTTTATCGTGCTGTGCGGCCTGCTGCTGTTGTTCGTCAACACCCTGCCGCTGAACATCATCACCTATGCCCTGGTGGCCCTGGCCGGCTTGAGCATGCTGTTCGTCTCGGCCTACCACTGGCAGAAAGGCTACCGTCCGGCCCGCCTGTTCGTGGCGGCGATGGTGGTGTTCAACATCGGCACGCTGATCATTTTGCCGGCGCTACTGGGCCTGACGATGGTCACGCCCCAGGGCCTGATCGTCACACTGCTGGCGTTTATCTGCCTTAGCGGTCTGTTGATGAGCCTGGCGCTGGGCGAACGCCAGCGTGCGATTGTCGAAGCGCGCTTCAGCCTCAGCCGCGACCTGGCGGCAAGCAATGCCGAGATTGCCGCCAAGGCCGAGTTCCTGGCCAAGATCAGCCATGAAATCCGCACGCCCATGAACGGCGTGCTGGGCATGACCGAACTGTTGCTGGGCACGCCGCTGTCGGTAAAACAGCGCGACTACGTGCAGACCATCCACAGCGCCGGCAATGAACTGCTCACGCTGATCAACGAAATCCTCGACATCTCCAAGCTGGAGTCCGGCCAGATCGAATTGGATGACGTGCAGTTCGACCTCAATGCGCTGATCGAAGATTGCCTGAGTATCTTCCGCGCCAAGGCTGAACAACAGAACGTCGAGCTGATCAGCTTTATCCAACCCCAGGTGCCCCGCGTGATCAGCGGCGACCCGACGCGCCTGCGCCAGGCCATGTTGAGCCTGCTGGAAAACGCCCTGCAGAAGACCGACGAAGGCGAAGTGCTGATCGTCGTCGCGCTGGATGATCGCAGCACCAAGCCGCGTCTGCGCATTGCCGTGCAGGACAGCGGCCTGCCGATGGAAGCCGCCGAACGTGACGCCCTGCTGCACAGCGAACTGCACAGCAAGAACTTCTTCTCCGCCACCCGCCTGAACGGTCACCTGGGCCTGGTCATCGCTCGCCAACTGATCCTGCTGATGAACGGCGAGTTCGGCATCAAGAGCGGCAGCCACCAGGGCAGCACCTTGTGGCTGACCCTGCCGCTGGACCCGGAACGCCTGGAACACCCGACCTCCGACCTCGACGGCCCACTCAAGGGCGCACGGGTGCTGGTGGTGGACGACAACGACACCTGCCGTAAAGTATTGGTGCAGCAATGCTCGGCCTGGGGCCTCAACGTCAGCGCCGTGCCATCGGGCAAGGAAGCCCTGGCGCTGTTGCGCACCAAGGCGCACCTGCGCGATTACTTCGACGTGGTGCTGCTGGACCAGAACATGCCCGGCATGACCGGCATGCAACTGGCGGCGAAGATCAAGGAAGACCCGAGTCTGAACCACGACATCCTGCTGATCATGCTCACCGGCATCAGCAACGCGCCGAGCAAGATCATCGCGCGCAATTGCGGGATCAAGCGCATCCTCGCCAAACCCGTGGCCGGCTACACGCTCAAGACCACCCTGGCCGATGAACTGACCCAACGCAGCAAGGGCAACGTTCCACCTCGCCCGGTCCTCAATACGCCGGCGGCCATCACCGTGCCGACGGATTTCCGCATCCTGGTGGCCGAAGACAACAGCATCTCCACCAAAGTGATCCGCGGCATGCTCGGCAAGCTCAACCTCAACCCCGACACCGCCAGCAATGGCGAAGAAGCGCTGGAAGCGATGAAAGCCCAGCGCTATGACCTGGTGTTGATGGACTGTGAAATGCCGATCCTCGATGGTTTCTCGGCCACCCAACAGCTGCGCGCGTGGGAAGTCAGCCACCAGCGTATTCGCACACCGGTGGTGGCGCTGACGGCGCACATCCTGTCGGAACATAAAGAACGCGCACGCCAGGCCGGGATGGATGGGCATATGGCCAAGCCGGTGGAGTTGTCGCAGTTGCGTGAGCTGGTGGAGTTCTGGGTGGCGCAGCGTCAGCAACGCCCGGAACACGCACCTTCTTGACTTGAAATACAGTCCCCATGTGGGAGCGGGCTTGCTCGCGAATGCGGTGGATCAGTTAAAGATGCATTGACTGACACACCGCATTCGCGAGCAAGCCCGCTCCCACATTTGTTCTCTGTCGCCTGATAGACTTCCCCGACTCTTTCTCTGCCGCGAGCCACTCACATGCTCCACGTGTTATTCAGTGTCTACCTGAAAATGCTGGTGCTCTACAGCCCGTTCTTTGTGCTGTCCTGCTTTATCAGCCTGACCCGTGGCTACTCCAGCAAAGAACGGCGGCGCCTGGCGTGGAAGGTGGCGTTGGCGACCCTGGTATCGAGCGTGTTGCTCTACTTGTTCGGCCGCGTGATTTTCAGCGTGTTCGGCATCACCGTCGACGCCTTCCGCATCGGCGCCGGCAGTGTGCTGTTTATCTCCGCCCTGGGCATGGCTCAGGGCAAGTCGGCGGTGCAGACCGACAACGTGCAGCAGGATGTGACCATCGTGCCGCTGACCATTCCCCTCACCGTCGGCCCCGGCACCATCGGTGCGCTGCTGGTAATGGGGGTGAGCCAGCCGCACTGGGATGACAAGCTCACCGCCATCCTCAGCATCGCCCTGGCCAGCCTCACGGTGGGCGTGGTGCTGTACCTGTCCAACCGTATCGAACGCATTCTCGGTGACCAGGGTTTGCAGATTGTCAGTCGGTTGATGGGGTTGTTTGTGTGCGCCCTGGCCGCGCAAATCATCTTCACCGGTGTGCGCGGTTACCTGGTGCCTTAGATCCGGTACTTGGCGATCGCCAACTGCACTTTGTCGCCCGCACTCTCGCGCATCAGTTGGATCGTCTTTTCGTTGACCACCGAGGTATTCAGCACCAGGTACGTCTGCCCGCTGAAGGCCTCGAACGAGGAGCTGTCCCACTCCAGGAAGGGCAGCCCTACCTGCTTGCTAACGCCATGGCTGCTGTAGGTCACCAGCACCATCATCAGTTCACCGTCCGTTTCGGCACAGGACGCCAGGCCGAAGTCGCCGCCTTGGTGTACCGCGCTGTTGCGTTTGAACAGTTCGAACGTCCCGGGCGCCTGCTTCAATGCGTCCAAAGCATCGGCCGCCAGTTTCGGCAAGGTGCTCAGCAAGTGCCCGGACAATGAGGTCGACGCCAGCAGGGTGGTGATGATATTCAGCGCCGCCCATTGCACGGTCAGGCCCTTGCCGGAACGTGAAACCCGTTCGAAGCGGCTGCGCACCGGCAACCACCCCAGGCTGACCATCACCTTGATGAACTCGTCGTACCAATCCTCGGTACCGCGCTGTACTTTCAACACATCGCTGACGTAGCTGCTGGCCAGCAAATAGCTCTTGCGCACGTATTCCCGATTCAAGCCGGACAAGCCTTCGGCAAACGAGATGACGCCGTTGTTGACCACGGCGGCGTTGAAGTCGTCCTCGATGTCCAACGGCAAAGCCTTAAGCGCTCCAGACGCTCCCGGCAACTTGTAGGCGGCAATCAGCTTGCGCCTTTTTTTATTGTTGATCCTTCTGTGATGTCGCTCCATTTTGGTTCTCCACAAGCACCCCAACTCGGGGCTTATGTCCACCCTAGTCCACTGGCTGGAGCGTTTTCCAGACGACAAACATCCCTTGGCGCACGCCGTCAAACCGTCCCGCCCAGCAATCACGCGGCATGCCTGACAGGCTTCCGGATTTCGTCGCAGAAAAAAGAAAAAGCCCCGGACAACGCCAGGAAAATCCCTGGGTCATTCGGAGCTTTCAGGCCCCCGAGGGGCCCTTTTCAGGAGGCGGGTTTCTCGCCGTACCAGCGCGGCGTGTACACCCACTCACCGCCACCGGCCCGCGGGAAGGTGACGGTGGTGGACGAGCCGATCAGCACCATGGTGCGCATGTCCACCTGCTCCGGCGTCAGTTGCCCCAGGGTAGTGACGCGCAGGGTCTGGCCTGGCCGGCCAATATCCCGGCCCAGCACCACCGGCGTTTCAGGCGTGCGATGAAGTGCGACGATTTCCAGCGCACGTCCCAGTTGCCACGGCCGCGAGCGCGAGATCGGGTTGTAGAACGCCAGCGCCAGATCGGCCTGGGAGGCCAGGTCCAGGCGCTTTTCGATGATCGACCAGGGCTTGAGGTTGTCTGACAGCGACATCACGCAGAAGTCATGACCCAACGGTGCACCGGCCTGGGCGGCGGTGGCGAGCGAGGCCGAAACACCCGGCAGGATTTCCAGGTCGACCTGATGCCAGGCCGGATCACCGGATTCGTGCAGGGCTTCGATCACAGCAGCAGCCATGGCGAACACACCGGGGTCGCCAGACGACACCACCACCACCGAACGACCTTGGGCCGCGAGTTCGAAGGCGTGGCGGGCACGCTGCATTTCTTCGCGGTTGTCGGTGCAGTGCTGCACCTGATCGTCCCGGAAGGGCCCGGCCATGCGCACGTAGGTTTCGTAACCGAGCACGTCGGTACAGCGTGCCAGTTCAGCCTTGACCGCTGGCACCATCAACTCGGCAGCGCCGGGGCCCAGGCCGATCACGGCCAGGCGACCACGCACGCGGCCGACTTGCGACAAGTCCAGGGGTTGCTCGGCAACGTTGATGACGATATCCGCGTCCTGGATCACGCTGGCAAATCGCAGCGGTACTCCCAACACCAACGCTGCCTCATGCAACGACGCTTCGGCCATCTGCGTATCACTGGCCAGCAGGCACGCCAGGGACTGCACGGCGATGCCCGCCTCATGCAACGCCGTGCGTACACGCTCAGCCAGTTGCGCGCCGGGCTTGCAGGTCACGCTGACGTTCTTCGGATAGATCAGCAATTCATCGGCGGCAGGCATGCGCGCGTTACTGCCCACATGAATCGCCAGGCGTGCCTGTTGGTCCTGGGGCAGGTTGACCTGGTCCAGCCACGGCGCGGCGCCTTCAATGCGCACGCTTTCGCCGGCCAACAGGTCGGAGACGAAACGCTTGCCCAGCTCCAGGTCGCCCAGTTCATAACCCGCTGGCGGATTAAGCAGGCAGGTGCCGAAACGCAGTTCGCCACTGGTGGTGATCGCAGCGGCCACGTTCAATGCAGCAGCGATTTCGCGCGCCATCACGTTCACGCCGCCGAGGCCGCCAAGCAACGGCACCACCGCGCTGCCGTCTTCGGCCACGGCCAGCACGGCGGGCTCTTCGCCTTTTTCCAGCAGCAGCGGCGCCAAGGTACGAATAACGATACCGGCCGCGCACAACGCAATCAGCGGCGTACCTTGCTGATACAGCTGGCGCAGGGTCGCGCCGAATTCACTGTAGGCTTGGTCCGCACCGTCGACCCGTCCGGCCAGGCCGTGGATCAACGCGCCGGGGTAGACCTGCTGGATCTTGCGCGCTGTGGCCAGGCTGCCCTGGCCCAAAATAACAATCGCCGGGCTCATCAACCTTGCCACCGTTCACCGGGCACGATGATCAGCGAGAAGTAAGGGGACGACGACGGGTCGACCTGTTCCAGCGGCACGATCTTCTGGTTGGCCATGGTGGCGCGCTCCACATACAGCGCCCGCCCGGCCAGGCCGAGCTCTTCCAGCACCTGGCGCACTTTCGGGAAGTTGCGACCCAGCTTCATGATCACGGCCGCATCGGCATCCGCCAGGCGGCGCTTGAGGTCGTCATGGGGCAACACGCCCGAAAGCACCGACAGGCTCTGGTTGCGATACACCAACGGCGCGCCCAGCACCGAGGCACCGCCGAGCATCGAGCAAACACCTGGAATCACCTGCGCTTCATAGCGCTCGGCGAGGCGGTCGTGCAGGTACATGTAGGAACCGTAGAAGAACGGGTCACCTTCGCAGATCACCGCCACGTCACGGCCGGCGTCCAGGTGTGCGGCGACGTCAACGCTGGCGGCGTCGTAGAAATCGCTGATCACCTGCTCGTAGGACATCGGCGCCGGCAACACTTCGGTGGTCACCGGGTACACCAACGGCATCAGCGTCTGTTGCGGCACCAGGTGGTCTTCGATAATGCCAAAGGCGTTGCCCTTCTTGCCCTTGGCCACGAAGTACGCCACCACCGGCGATTCGCGCAGCAGGCGCAGGGCCTTGAGGGTGATCAGTTCCGGGTCACCGGGGCCCACGCCCAGGCCGATCAAACGTCCACGTGTCTGCATTATTCGACCTCCGTGGCCAGGGCATTCACCGCAGCGGCCGCCATGGCGCTACCGCCCAGGCGGCCCTGCATGATCACGAACGGCACGCCACGGCTGTCGGCGGCCAGCATCGCCTTGGACTCGGCGGCGCCGACAAAACCCACCGGGAAGCCGAGGATCAACGCCGGTTTCGGCGCGCCCGCATCGAGCATTTCCAGCAGGTAGAACAACGCGGTCGGTGCATTGCCGATCACCACCACGCTGCCTCCCAGGTGCGGGCGCCACAGCTCCAGTGCGGCAGCGGAACGGGTGTTGCCCAACTCCCGCGCCAGCTCCGGCACGCTGTCATCACGCAGGGTGCAGATCACCGGATTATTGGCCGGCAGGCGTGCGCGGGTCACGCCTTCGGAGACCATCCGCGCATCGCACAGGATCGGCGCGCCCGCAGCCAGCGCATCGCGCCCGGCCTTGCCCGCCCCTTCGGAGAACTGCAGGCCGTCGATGGCGTCGACCATGCCGCAGGCGTGAATCACCCGCACCGCGAGTTTTTCCAGATCGGCCGGGATGCGGTCCAACTTGGCTTCCGCGCGAATAATGGCGAAGGAGTTGCGATAGATCTCCTGACCGTCGCGGATGTAATCAATCATCGGTGTTGCTCCGTGGGCGGGCGCGCAGCAGGGCGCCCGTCGCTTCAATAGAAAGGTTGCGTGCGTGCAGCCGGCCGAAACCGGGGTGGGCTGCCTCGCGAAAATAGAGGTCGTAGTGGCCGGGGCTCACGGCCAACAAGGTCACCGGCGCAACGTGCGCAGCGGCACAGGAACGCGGGCAGCCGGACAGGTGCACGTTGTGGTCAGTGCTCAAGGCAGCGAGTTGCACCGCGTCGGCCTTGGTGTCGGCCAGGGCCTTGCCGCAACCGCTGGAGCCGGTGCAGGCGATCATGCGCGCCAGGGGCTGGTCGATTGAACACAGAAAGCCAAGCTGCGCCAGGTGTTCGGTCACAGCGTGCGGTTTTTCGACGTTGGGCAGCAGCACGCCCTGCCAGGGGGTGAAACGCAGCGTGCCGTCGCCGTATTCGCTGGCCAGGTGCGCAGCGCCCTTGAGCATCGTCGCATCCAGGCGACCCAAGGGGGCGATGGCGGCGATGTAGAGCTTGTTATTTTGATGCTGTGGATAAGTGCCCAGGTGCAGCAAAGCGCCACTGGGCGGGCGGTTGAAGCCATCGGAGGGCAGCAGCGGCAGTGTTAGACGACTCAATAAGTTATCCACAGACAGATGCCGCATACGCGTCTGTTCCGGCGTGGCGATGTCCAGAAATGCTTCCAGCACGGCCACCACCAGTGCATGGCCCTGGTCCAATGGCACGGCGGCCAGCGGCGCATCCAGCCCCGGACAACCCGCCAGGCCAAAGGCCAGAAGCGTCTCGCCCTCCCGCACGAACGCCGACAGCCACAGGTCATGGTGATGTTCGAGCATCGCCAACGCCTCACCGCCATCCAGTTGCACGGCGAACTTGGCCGACAGCTCATGGAAACGCGGGTGGCTCTGCAGGGTATTCAGGATCTGTTCGGCCAGCGGGCGCGTATCGAAGAGCATCTGCGGATCGATCCCGGCGCTCGGACTGAGCATCAGGTTGCGCACGTCGTCGCCAGCCGCGTTATTGGGGCCGAGGTCGGCCGCCAACAGCATCGCAATCAGCGCGCTTTCTTCAGTGCCAATCCCACGAATCTGCAGATTGGCGCGGTTGGTCGCCTCGATCACCCCGCCCGCATAGGCCTGGGCGGCATCCGCCACCGCGTGGGCTTGGGCGGCAGTGATCGAACCACCGGCCAATTTGATCCGGCAGATGCCGCCGTCCAGCGCCTGGACAATACGCAGCAACCCCGGACAAGCCGAGGGGCGCAAGGTATTCACAGCGGGCGTTGGGTTCACGGGGCTACCGGTTGATGGGTAAAGGCGCGGTATTATGCCTGCTTTGTCCGGCGGCATGAAAAGCCTGCCCGTCGGATGTCGTTCAAGGAATCTTTATGTCGCCCTGGCTGACGGTTGTAGGCATCGGTGAAGACGGCTTCAAGGGGCTGGGCAGGAATGCCCGGCATGCCCTGTTGCGCGCCACGCGGATTATAGGTGCTCAGCGCCAGTTGGACCTGTTGCCGGTGTGTATTCGCGGCGAGCGGGCGTTGTGGCCGAGCCCGTTTTCCCTGGAGCCGGTGCTGGCTCGGCGTGGCGAGCCGGTCTGTGTGTTGGCCAGTGGGGACCCGATGTTCTATGGCGTAGGCGCTAGCCTCGCGCGACAGGTGGCAGCTGAAGAGTTGCTGATTTTGCCGGCGCCTTCGTCGGTGTCGCTGGCAGCGGCTCGCTTGGGCTGGCCGTTGCAGGACGTGGTGACGTTATCCGTGGTCGCCCGGCCGCTGTCGGCGCTGAATGCGCATCTGGCCAGTGGCGTGCGGATGTTGGTGTTGAGTAATGACGGGCGCAGTCCGGCGTTGATTGCCGCTTTGTTGGCTTCGTGCGGGTTTGGGCCGAGCCGCTTGAGCGTGTTTGAACATTTGGGCGGCGCGCATGAGCGGCGCATCGACGGGCTGGCTACGGATTGGCAACACGCGTCAGTCGCCGATTTGAATCTGGTTGCCATTGATTGCGTAGCCTCCGGCGAAACACCCCGTCTGTCGCGCCTGGCGGGCCTGCCGGATTCAGCCTTCAAACACGACGGCCAACTGACCAAACGCGATGTACGCGCCATGACCCTCGCCCGCCTCGCGCCAATGCCTGGCGAACTGCTGTGGGACGTGGGCGCGGGCAGCGGTTCCATCGGTATCGAGTGGATGCGTGCGCACCCGAGTTGCCGCGCCCTGGCGATTGAAGCCAATGAGGGCCGCCAAGGACTGATCGAACACAATCGCGACGCCCTTGGCGTGCCCGGGCTGCAATTGGTTCGCGGCAAGGCGCCCGAGGCGCTGAACGGACTGGAAGCCCCGGACGCCATCTTCATCGGCGGCGGCGTCACCCGCGACGGCGTACTCGACACCTGCTGGCAACACCTGCGGCCGGGCGGGCGCTTGGTCGCCAACGCCGTGACCCTGCAAAGTGAAATGACCTTGATGGAGTGGCGCGCCCGGCATGGCGGCGAACTGACGCGTATCCACGTGGCCCAGGCGCAGCCGCTGGGGGAATTTGACACGTGGCGCCAGGCGTTGCCGATCACCTTGCTGGAAGTGGTCAAGCCACTATGAAGCGCATCCTTCTGCTGGGCGGCGTGACTGAGGCGCTGGCTATCGCTCGCACATTGGGCCCGGAACATATCTACAGCCTCGCTGGCGTTGGCCGCGTGCCCACCGACCTGACCTGCCAAGTGCGGGTCGGTGGTTATGGTGGCGCTGAGGGCTTGGCGCAGTTTGTTCGGGATGAAGGGATTAGCCTGATTCTCGACGCGACCCATCCGTATGCCGCGCAGATCAGCCGCAATGCTGCCGAGGCCGCGCAGTTGAGCGGCGTGCCATGTTGGGCCTTGCGCCGCCCGGCGTGGCAGCCGCAGGCGGGAGATGATTGGCGCGAGGTCAGTGATTGGGCCGCGTTGATTGAAGCGCTCAAACCCTTCAAGCGTCCGCTGTTCACGCTGGGGCGCGAGCCGTTGCAACACCTTGATGAGATCCCGCCGGAGCAGTTCTGGACGCTGCGTGCACTGGATGTTTATCCGGGCAATGAACGCTGCGAAGTGATCGGCGCGCGCGGGCCGTTTTTGATCGAGGATGAGCGGGCGTTGTTCGAGCTGCGTGGGATTGATGTGCTGATCAGCAAGAACAGCGGTAGTACGGCAACGGAGCCGAAGCTGGAGGTAGCAAGGGAGCTTGGGGTGCCAGTGTTGGTGTTGAAGCGGCCCGTTCTGGCTCAGGTAGATCGAGAATTTACCACCATGCCTTCTCTACTACAGGCAATCAACACTCTCTAACCACCACAAATCCCTGTGGGAGCGGGCTTGCTCGCGAAGGCTGTGTGTCAGTCACCAAATCTATTGGCAGACACTCCGCCTTCGCGAGCAATTGCGCCAGCTCAATCAATTGCGCAACGCCGAGCAATTCCTCTCGTTTCAAATAACCCGAAAAATGACCAACCATTTGGCCTTCTCATAAAAGCCGAATCCGCCTACAAACACTTCCGAACCAGCTGGCTGGCTCAGCCAAAAGCCCCCGCCCTAACCTCTCTCCTCGCGAATTCGCACCAGCATCCGCGATGGAGATGCACTGTTTTCACAGTGCGTCGCACTTGCCACGATGTATCCCAAGGAATACGATCCGAGATGATTGATTTCAATGAAACCATTGAGTTTGTCCAATGGCTGGAGGCCGTTCGGGATCCATTCGCAAAAGTGCGTGTTGTGAAGAGAATACGAATGGCAGAAGCCGGAAACTTCGGTGACTGTGAGCCTGTAGGTGATGGAGTGTCCGAGATGCGAATCCACTACGGTCCTGGGTCTCGCGTTTACTTCACTCGTCGAAACAAGGCGGTTTATCTGCTGCTAGTCGGTGGTGACAAATCAACACAAAGCCGGGACATCAAGCGTGCAAAGCAAATTGCATTAAACCTTGGCAATGAGGAATGACTCATGAGCGAATCCTATACTCGCTTCGACGCGGCAAAATATTTGAAAACCCCTTTGGAAATGGCCGCCTACCTGGAGACCTGCTTTGAAGACGATGCAGGCGATGGTCTTTTGATTCGCACCGCTCTCAACGATATCGCCCGCGCCCAGGGCATGACCCAAATCGCCCGCGACGCCGGTCTCGGCCGCGAAAGCCTATACAAAGCCCTCTCCGCCACTGGCAATCCCGAATTCACGACTATCATGAAAGTCATGAAAGCGTTGGGCCTGAAGCTTCACGCCACAGCGATCTGATAGCACTGCGACACCAAACCACACCAGCCCTTTTTACTTATCCCCTACGATCAGGCTAAATACCCGCCTGATCGTTTAACCCTACGGATTGTCCGCCATGGCCCGTCAACGCTTTGCAATCGCCTGGATCGCCTGCCTTGCAGTGCTGTTCAACGCCTTTGCCATGCCGCTGGCCAGCGCGATGCAGCAATCCCAGGACCCGGTGCAGCAATTGTTGTGGGGCAGTTTCTGCTCGTCCAATGGTGCGACGCTCAAGACCATCGCCCTGGGCCAGCTGGAGATTCCGGCGCCGCAGCAGGATGACCACTCCACCATGCAACATTGCTGGTGTTGCTCGGGCTCGGCGCCATTGGTGGCGTTGCCGGGGCATGTGCCGCAGTTGTACCTCACCCCATTCAGTACCTCCCAGAGCTTGCCGCCGCCCCGGCTGCAAAGCCCGACCCCGCGCCAGCAATGGCCGAGCCTCAACCCCCGCGCCTCTCCAGCGGTCTGATTTTCTTCGCAAGTGAACTGCGTTTAGAACCGTTCTGGAGAACTGCCATGCTCAAATCTTCCCTGCTTCTGGCTGCGTTGCTGCTGCCGGTGTTCAGTGCTGCCAATGCCGAGGACTACAAGGCCGGCGACCTGGTGGTCAGCGAACCCTGGTCCCAGGAGTTGCCGCCGAATGCGCCCACCGTCGCCGCGTATTTTGTGATTCATAACACCGGCGAATCCCCGGACCGCCTGCTCAGCGTCGAAACGCCAGTGGCGGAAAAGGCCGAGCTGCACGAACACGTCATGCAGGGCGACCTGATGAAGATGCAACAAGTGCCCAGCGTCGCCGTGCCGGCCAAGGGTGACCTGACCTTCGCGCCCATGGCGTACCACGTGATGCTGTTGGGCCTCAAAGACCGCAGCCTGTTGGCCGACGGCAAGCAATTCCCGCTGACCCTGACCTTCGAAAAAGCCGGCAAGGTCGAGGTGGACGTGTCGGTGCAGAAAGTACCGCCGATGGCCGGCCACGCGCACAAGCACCCGCAATAGGCTGACATTCGATGGGCGCCCCTCGCGCCAGGCTCTCCCCGCACGCCCGCGTAAGGCGCGGCGGTTGGATCAGCCTGTTCGCCATGCTGATGATTTTTATCGGTCCGCTGATTTCCCAAGCGATGCCGATGGATCATCACGCCGGTATGTCGATGGACATGCCGATGGACCACGGCGACTCCCATCACCCCAAAGCCCCTGACGAACACCACGCCCTCTGGTCCAAGTGCGGCTATTGCGACCTGCTCTACAGCTGCCCCGCCCTGCCCGGCGGCGTTTCAACCTTCACCCTGAGCAGTCCGCCACCCGCCAACGCCCTCACCCCCGCCACGCGCCTGGGCCATGCCCGGCAGAGCATCTTCCCCGGCGCCCGCAGCCGCGCGCCGCCCATCGCTTCGTAAGCACTTCACAGCGTTACTTCACCCCGGCCGACTTTAGACAGACAGCCGCAGGCTGCTGGCCGTGTTGTTTACGATTGATTGATGGAATTTGTCATGTCCAGGTTTTCTGCTGACACCCGTTTGGGACGTACTCCCGTGTTCGCCGTTCTGTGCGGCGCACTGCTGGCTCCGCTGGCTCACGCCGACGAAAATGAATTGAGCCCCACCGTCATTACGGCGATCGCCCCCAGCTCACCGCTGACTGTGATCACCAACCCGAAAGACCCGCGCCAGCCGGTGCCCGCCAGCGATGGCGGCGACTACCTCAAGACCATCCCCGGCTTCGCCCTGGTGCGTAACGGCGGCACCAATGGCGACCCGGTGCTGCGTGGCATGTTTGGCTCGCGCCTGAACATCCTTACCAACGGCAGCATGATGCTCGGTGCCTGTCCCGGCCGCATGGATGCGCCCACTTCGTACATTTCGCCAGAGACCTACGACAAGCTCACCGTGATCAAAGGCCCGCAAACCGTGCTCTGGGGCCCTGGCGCCTCGGCGGGCACCGTGCTGTTCGAGCGTGAACCGGAGCAATTCGGCGAGCTGGGCACGCGACTCAACGCCAGCGTGCTGGCCGGTTCCAACGGGCGCTTTGACAAAGTCATCGATGCCGCTGCCGGGGGGCCACTGGGCTATGTACGGGTGATCGGCAACCAGGCCCATGCCGATGACTACAAGGACGGCAACAACGACACCGTCGCCTCGCGCTACGACAAGTGGAACGGCGACGTGGCCGTCGGTTTCACCCCCGACGCCGACACCCTGCTGGAACTCACCGCCGGCCGTGGCGATGGCGAAGCGCGCTACGCCGGACGCGGCATGGATGGCTCGCAGTTCCTGCGGGAAAGCCTGGGGCTGCGTTTCGAAAAATCCAACATTGGCGAAGTCCTCGACAAGGTCGAAGCCCAGGTCTACTACAACTACGCCGACCACGTGATGGACAACTACAGCCTGCGCACGCCCTCGGGCACCGGGATGATGGCCGGGCCTATGGCGTCCAACGTCGATCGCCGCACCCTCGGCGCGCGGATCAAGGCCACCTGGCGCTGGGCCGATGTGCAGCTGATCAGCGGCCTGGATGCGCAGACCAACGAACATCGCCAGCGCAGCAGCATGGGTATCGATACCTACAAGGACCTGCCACGGGTCAAGGATGCCAATTTCCATAACTACGGCGTATTCGGCGAACTCACCTGGTACGCCGCCGACCGCGAACGGCTGATCACCGGTGCGCGCCTGGACCGCGCCTCGGCCAAGGACTTCCGGCAAAGCACCGGCTCCGGCATGATGACGCGGCCCAACCCGACCGCCGACAACACTCGCGCCGACACCTTGCCTTCCGGCTTCGTGCGCTATGAACACGACCTGGCCGACAGCCCCACCACCCTCTATGCAGGCCTGGGCCACTCGGAACGTTTCCCCGATTACTGGGAGCTGTTTTCGCCCAACACCGGCGCGAGCGGTTCAGTGAATGCTTTCGACGGCGTGAAGCCTGAGAAAACCACCCAACTCGATTTCGGCGCGCAATACAAAGCTGAAGACCTTGAAGCCTGGGCTTCGGGTTACATCGGTCGGGTGCAGGACTTCATCCTGTTCGACTACCGGCCCGGCATGATGGGCACCACCTCCCAGGCCCGCAACGTCGACGCGCGCATCATGGGCGGCGAACTGGGTGCGGCGTACAAACTGACGCGCCACTGGAAAACCGACGCCACCCTCGCTTACGCCTGGGGCAAGAACAGCAGCGACGGCAAGGCGCTGCCACAAATGCCGCCACTGGATGCACGCCTGGGCCTCACCTACAGCGAAGATGACTGGAGCGCCGGCGCGCTGTGGCGTGTGGTCGCCGCACAAAACCGCATCGACCAGAACAAGGGCAACGTGGTCGGTAAGGACTTCGACAAGAGTGGCGGTTTTGGCGTGTTCTCGCTGAACGCGGCGTATCGCATCAACAAGCACTTCAAGGTCAGTACCGGCGTCGACAACCTCTTCGGCAAGGCCTACGCCGAGCACTTGAACCTGGCCGGTAACGCCGGGTTCGGCTACCCGGCCGGTGACCCGCAAGCCATCAAGGAGCCAGGGCGCACGCTCTGGACCAAAGTCGATATGAGCTTCTAAAAGCATCACGGACATAAAAAATTAATGCCTTGCGGAGCCCCTGATGAACACTCAAAAGATTTCCTTCTACAACCTGGCCTGGCGCTGGCACTTCTACGCCGGCCTCTTCGTCGCCCCTTTCATGGTGTTGCTGGCACTGACCGGCATCATCTACCTGTTCAAACCCCAACTCGACCCGCTGATGTACGGCGACCTGCTCAAAGTCCAGACCGCCGAGCACGCCCTGAGCGCCGATGAGCAACTGCAACGCGCCAAAACCGCCTTCCCCAACGCTGCGATCAGCAAATACCTGCCCCCTGCCGACAGTACCAGCAGCGCACAATTCGTGATGCACAACGGAGGCCGCGAAGTGACCGTGTTCGTCGACCCCTATCGCGGCACGGTCCTCGGTGAGCAGGACTCGAAATACAACCTGCAAGCCATCGCCCGCGCCCTGCATGGCGAGCTGATGATCGGCACCGTCGGCGACCGCCTGGTGGAACTCGCCGCCGGTTGGGGCGTGATGCTGGTGGTGTCGGGCCTGTACTTGTGGTGGCCGCGTGGTAAGTCCTCGGCGGGTGTGCTCTGGCCGCGTTTAAACAGTCGTGGCCGGGTGTTGTGGCGCGATCTGCATGCGGTCACCGGTTTCTGGGGCGCGTCCTTGTTGCTGGTGATGCTGCTCAGCGGCATGACCTGGACCGGCTTCTGGGGCAAGCAATACGCCGACCTGTGGAACACCTTTCCGGCGGCAATGTGGAACAACGTGCCGCAATCGGATCAGCAGGCGCGCGTGCTCAATACGGCCAGCCAACAGACCGTGCCCTGGGCCATGGAAAACACGCCGATGCCGATGTCCGGCGACCACGCCGAACACATGAACCACGGCGCCATGCACTCGGGTCCGGCGGCGCCCACCTTGCGCTTGCAGCAGGTGGTCGACCTGGCCAATGCACGTCACGTCGAGCCCGGCTACAGCATCACCTTCCCCACCACCGCCGAAGGTGTATTCACCGTCGCGGTGTTCGCCAACGACCCACGCAATGACGCCACCCTGCACGTGGACCAATACACCGGCAAGGTGCTGGCCGATGTGCGTTGGGAACATTACAACCTGGTCGCGCGGGCCACCGAGACCGGCGTGATGCTGCACGAAGGCAAGATGTTCGGCTGGGTCAATCAGCTGATCGTGCTGCTGATTTGCCTGATGATTTTGCTCAGCGCGGTCAGCGGTGTGGTGATCTGGTGGAAGCGGCGGCCTCAAGGCGGGCTGGGCGTTCCACCGCTGCGTCATGACCTGCCGAAGTGGAAAACCGCGATGGTGATCATGCTCGCCCTGGCGATCATTTTTCCGCTGGTGGGTGCCTCGTTGATCCTGGTGTGGGCATTGGACCGCCTGGTGCTTTCACGTTTTTTTGCGCAACGTGAATCCGCCTCAGGTTCTGCATGAAGCAGGCGAGATGCCCGGCACAGAGCCTTTCTGTAGCCTTGCGCGGACTTTGGCCGCGCTGCGAATAAGTGTTAACTTATAACACTTTCTGCGTTATCGTTGCTCGCCGCACCCTGCGGCGAGTACCCCTCCAAGAAGACTGATCGACCGATGAACAAGTACCTTGCGTCCGGGCTGTGCCTGCTCGCCCTGCATCACAACGCCCAAGCCCTGACCCTGCCCGCCAGCCCCATCACCGCGCCCGCTGTGGATGACGAACGCGTCGACCTCAAGACCCCGACCACCGCCGGCTCGCGCTTGAACCTCACGTCGCTGCAAACCCCTGGCAGCGTCGAAAGCCAGACCGGCGCGCAGATCCGCGAACGCGGCGATGCCAGTGTGCAAGACGCAATCTCCCGCGCCACCGGCATCAGCCGTACCGGCACGCCGGGCGATGGCGGCACCTCGTTGTCGGCCCGTGGCTTTACCGGCCAGGGTTCGGTGATGCAGCTGTACGACGGCAACCGCATGTACATGGGCATGGGCACCTCGACCTTCCCGGTGGACACCTGGTCGGTAGAGCGGGTGGACGTTTTACGCGGCCCAGCCTCGGTGCTGTATGGCGAAGGCGCCACCGGTGCAGTGATCAACACCGTGCCGAAAAAGCCGTTTGCAGGCGAGATCGAAAACCATATCCGCCTGGGCTACGGCTCTTATGATCGCCAGCAGCAAGCCCTGGACAGCGGCGGTTCGCTGACCGACACCCTGAGCTATCGCCTGAACCTCAATCGCCTGCGCAGCAACGGCTTTATCGACCGTGGCGACTCCAGCAGCGACTTCGTCAGCGGCGCCCTGCGCTGGCAGGCAGCGGATAACCTGAGCTTCACACTGGCCAGCGACTACGGCGACCAGCGTCCGCAGAACTACTTCGGCACGCCGTTGATCAACGGCCAATTGCACAAGGGCCTGCGCGACAAGAATTACAACGTCAGCAACGACACTCAGCACTACAACGACCAATGGACACGCCTGACCAGTGAATGGCAGATCAACGACAGTGTCAGCGCCACCAACGAGCTGTTCTACCTGAAAAACCAGCGCCGCTGGCAGAACGCCGAGAACTACAACTTCACCAACGGCCAGCTCACACGCAGTGGCAACTTTGGTATCAAGCACAATCAGGAGCAGGTGGGCGACCGCCAGACCTTCACCTTCAAGCACACGCTGTTCGGCCTCGACAGCCAGACTGTGACCGGCGTGGAGTACAACCGCATCCGTTTCCGCCTGGCCAGTAACTCGCCGTTCAACGATGTACTGCCCAGCGGCCAGCCGATCGATATCAATCACCCGGTGCCTGCGCCGTTCAGTAGCCAAAACGCGTTCGCGCCACTGTTCTCCACCACCACCAAAACCGTCGCCGGCTTCGCCGAAAACCGCCTGCAACTCACCGACCAACTGTCGCTGATCACCGGCATCCGTCGCGACTATGCCCATGTTGACCGCGATGATTTGCGCACAGGTGCCCAGTCCGACAAAACCCTCACCGGCAACAACTGGAAAGCCGGCCTGGTCTACGCGATCACGCCCGACACCTCGGTTTACGGCCAGTATTCCACCAGCACCGACGGCGTCGGCGGCCTGATCTCCCTGAGCCCAAGCCAGCAGCAGTTCGACCTGTCCACCGCCAAGCAGACCGAAATCGGTATCAAGCAAGCCTTCTGGGACCAACGCGGCGAATGGACCTTGGCGGCTTATCACATCGTCAAAAAGAAACTGCTCACCGACATTCCGGGTGACCCGGACCATCAGCAACAAGTCGGCCAGCAATCTTCCCGAGGCCTGGAAGCCAGCCTCGACCTGCAACTGCCTCACGCCTGGGCCCTGCAAGCCAACGCCGCAATCGTGCATGCGCAATACGACGACTTCAGCCAGGACGTCAACGGCGTGCAGGTCTCCCGCGACGGCAACCGCCCGGTGGACGTGCCGCGCCGCACCGCCAACCTGTGGCTGAGCAAGGCCGTGACCGACGACATCCGCGCCGGTGCCGGTGTGCGTTATGTCGATGCCCGTTATGCCGACATGGCCAACCAGAACGAGCTGCCGAGCTACACCGTGGTCGACGCCAGCGTGTCGTGGCAAGCCATGCGCAACACCACCCTGGGCCTGCAACTGAACAACCTGTTCGACCGCACCTATGCCGTCAGCCAGTACAACGACGGGCAACAGTGGATCCTCGGCGAGCCACGCTCATTCTTCGTGACCGCGGACTACAGCTTCTGATGACTTCACTCACCCTCACCGACCTGGCCTGGACGCCGTCGGACCACGGCCACTGCCATCACCGGTTCCACCTGCGTGATGCGAGCCTGCAGGTCGGTGCGGGAGAGTTCGTCGGGCTGATCGGCCCCAATGGCAGCGGCAAGACCAGCCTGTTGCGCTGCGCCTACCGGTTCAGCAAACCGGAACAGGGTGATGTGCGGCTGGACCATCAGAACCTGTGGAAGCAGAGTTCAAAATGGTGTGCGCAGCGCATCGCGGTGGTGCTACAGGAGTTTCCCGACGCCTTTGGGCTGCGGGTCGATGAAGTGGTCGCCATGGGGCGCACGCCGCACAAGGGTTTGTTCGATGGCGACACGCTGCACGACCGGCAGTTGATCCAGCAGGCCCTGGAGTCGGTGGGCATGCAAGGCTTCGAAGACCACGCCTTCGCCACCCTCTCCGGCGGCGAAAAACAGCGTGTGATCCTCGCCCGCGCCCTGGCCCAGCAACCGCAACTGCTGATCCTCGACGAGCCCACCAACCACCTCGACCCACGCTATCAGTTGGAGCTGCTGCGGCTGGTCAAGCGCCTCAACATCGGCACCCTGGCGAGCATCCACGACCTGAACCTGGCCGCCGCGTTCTGTGACCGCCTGTATGTGATCAACCACGGACGCATCGTCGCCAGCGGCACGCCCCATGAAGTGCTGACCGCCGAGTTGCTGCGCGAGGTGTTTGGCGTCGAAGCACTGATCGACACCCACCCTTTGTCCGGCTACCCCCGAATCACCTGGATAACCCAACCATGATCCTGCGCTCCCTGCTGTCTCTCGTGTTGCTGTTCGGTACTGCACAAGCATATGCCGAAGCGACCCATTACCCGGTCACCATCAAAAGCTGCAACCGCGACGTGACCTTCCAGGAAGCGCCAAAACACGCGGTCAGCCATGACATCAACATGACCCAGATGATGCTTGCCCTGGGCCTCAAGCCGCGCATGGCCGGCTACAGCGGCGTGACCGGTTGGAAGTCAGTCACCCCGCAAATGGCCGAAATCCTCGGCGGGCTGCCGGAGCTGGCGAGCAAATACCCTTCGGTGGAAACACTGCTCAACGCCAACGTGGATTTCTTCTTCGCCGGCTGGGATTACGGCATGCGCGTGGGCGGCGACCTCACGCCAAGCACCCTGCAACCCTTGGGCATCAACGTATATGAGCTGACCGAATCCTGTGCCTTCGTGATGAAGCGCCCGGCCGCGACGCTGGAAGACACCTATAACGACCTGCGCAACCTGGGCAAGATTTTCGACGTGCAGGACCGTGCCAACACGTTGATCGCGCAGATGCAGGCGCAGATAGACGAGGTGCAGAAAGACCTGCCCACCGACAAGCCACGGGTGTTCCTCTATGACAGCGGCGAAGACCGCGCCATGACCTCCGGCCGCCTGGGCATGCCCCAGGCGCTGATCGACGCGGCCGGTGGGCGCAATATTCTCGATGACGTGGAGGCCAGCTGGACCCGCGTCAACTGGGAAACGGTGGTGGAGCGCAACCCGCAGGTGATCGTGATCGTCGACTACAGCGAAATCACCGCCGAGCAGAAGCAGGCCTTCCTGCTGCATAACCCGGCGCTGCAAGCGGTGGACGCGATCAAGAACCAGCGCTTCATCGTGATCCCTTACGTGCAGGCCACGCCGGGCATCGATAACGTGCTGGCCGTCGAGACACTGGCCAAGGGGTTCCACGGCGAATGATCAGCCGTCGCTATGCCTTGCTGCTCATCGTTCTGGCTGCGGTGCTGCTGGTCTCTTGCGTCCTCTCGCTGGGCTTCGGACCGGCGCGGGTGCCGGTGGACGTGGTGTGGCGAATCGTGGCGTACAAGGCCTTCGGTATCGGCGAGGTGAATTGGCCTGCCGGGCAGGAACATATCGTCTGGTTGATCCGCGTACCCCGCATGCTACTGGGCGCGTTGGTGGGGGCTGGGTTGGCATTGATTGGCGCGGTGTTGCAGGCCGTCACGCGCAACCCGCTGGCCGACCCGCACCTGTTGGGCGTCACTTCCGGCGCCACCTTGGGCGCGGTGATCGTGGTGCTGCATGTGGGAGAAGTCATCGGCCTGCTGACCTTGCCTATCGCCGCGTTCATCGGGGCATTGGCGAGCATGCTGGTGGTGCTGGCGGTGGCCAGCCGCAATGGGCGGCTGGAAAGCGATCGCCTGTTGTTGTGCGGGGTGGCGGTGTCATTTGTGATGATGGCGGCGGCCAACCTGTTGCTGTTCATGGGCGATCATCGCGCGGCCTCTGCGGTGATGTTCTGGATGCTTGGCGGCCTGGGCCTGGCACGTTGGGACCTGCTGGCGATTCCCGCCGCCACGGTCGTGTTGGGCCTGCTGGTGCTGGTGGGCATGGCCCGCCCGCTGAACTCGCTGATGGCCGGCGAACAGACCGCCGTGACCCTGGGCCTGAATGCGCGCAACGTGCGGCTGAAGGTATTTCTGGTGGCCTCGCTGATGACCGGCGTGCTGGTCTCCATCAGTGGCTCCATCGGTTTTGTCGGCCTGATGATCCCGCACATTGCCCGGCGCCTGGTGGGCGCCGAGCATCGACGGTTACTGCCGGTGTGCGGGCTGCTCGGCAGCCTGTTCCTGGTCTGGGTCGATGTGGCTGCGCGCACGCTGATCGCCCCCGAAGACCTGCCCATCGGCGTGGCCACAGCGGCGATTGGCGGGTTGTTTTTTATCGGGTTGATGCGCAGGCGCTGAGATTAGAGTTCGTCTTTTGCACGCCCATACCAGGGCTCGCCGGCCTCCCCACTGACCGTTGCCCATTCGCCCCCCAGCACCCCTCGCCTTTTCCAGAACGTGTCAGTGATCAATACCGACAAGCTGCCCAAACGGCACAAATGACTGACCAATGCACTGGGCGCAGGCGCAGGCCGAGCGCTAAGCAGTGTCGACTCCGCGCTGGACACTGCGGGTACGTACTTGAGCAGGCCACCCCCCCGGCAAGAGAGATAGATGCATTGGGCGTCGGGAAGATTGCTGATGTGCACAGACAGGTAACTGTTCAGGTCCTGACTGGAGACAAAATTGGGCAGCAGACTGATGTCCAGTGGTTTGAGACTGCTGGTGTACGGGATTGATTTGAAGAACGCATGCACCGCTGCAATTTTGTAGTCATGCAGGTCGTTATTCGCCGGTACGTCGAACCCGGCGCGCCCGGGCCAGAAGAACCACTCCAGCGTACTGTTGCCGAACCCGGGCCGATCTTCCACCGGGTCAATCGCAACAAACCCCTTTAGTCGCGGCGGCTCCAGCAAGGCTCCCAGATACGTCTTGGCGTGGAACGGTGCGATCAACTGCTGGGCATAACGCGCGGCGTCATCGGCAAAAAAGAACAGCGGCCCGCAGAACGAATGGAAGTAGGGATCACTGGTAAAGGAGTGGGGTGGGCGTTTGGGCTGCCACTGCGCAGTGACACGCTCCTTGCGCCCCCATATTTCACTGGTGAGCCGGATTTTCAGCTCGCCGATCTCAGCCAACTTGCCGACATAGTCACGCACAGTCAGCGTGCCATCGTGCAATTGCGTGGTGTCATGACTCACCTTGCTCAGGCGTTCCGACACAGACGCCGCCTTGGGCACGGTATACCCAAGCAGTGCGCCGTCAGCGCACAGCAGGTACAACGGCAACGTGTTCCCGTTGCGAGGTGTGGTCATGAACTCCAACGCTTTGGCGATCTTCGCCGGTGCGAAAAAATGCTTGGCCATGGCATCGTCAGCCGCAGCGATCGTTTCGGTCGACGCACACAAATACACGCCAGCAATCGAATAACCCTGAGGGACTTGTCCGTCACGAAAGATCGCCCTCAGATTCTCATGGCTATCTCTGAGCAGGGGCTGGGTGGCCATATATAACTCCCGCCCAAAGGCCTTGAGTACATAGCCGACAGCAACACGAGCCTGCGGCTGCCAACGGCGCTGGACGTAGCGCATGGCATCCATGGCGCGGGTAAACATCGGACCGCACGGCGAGTCGGCAGCCGTCGAGATAACCTCCCATGGCTTGGCCGGGTAGGGGTTCAGTGCAAACCTGGGCCTTAACAGCCTAGGGCTACCCCACAAGGTATCGCCCTGCACCACGCGCAACTCGCCGGCGCGGACAACGCTTTCGACGAAGTCCTGAGGCAGCAGGGCTTGGGTACGCATTTTCTGTTCGGCGAAGTTGTCAACGAAGTCGCCTGTGTAGCGGCCATTCAAATTCAGGCTTTTTTTGAGCTGCGCCTCATCAATGGAGTCTGACAACCGATAGCTGAGTATTGAACCGGTGGGTCCGAATACGTATTGGCGTTTGATTTCAGTGGTCTGGCGCAACAGGTGAGCCAGTACCTCAGTGGGAATCATGCTTTGGTAAACGGCTTTTTGCCTCGGCGAAAGCAGTATGGGTACCTCTCGTTCCGGCAAGGATCGGTAGCTGGCGACGAGGGTACTGCCGCCTGGATAAAGCCCGGTGGCAATCGTCGCATCCGGGTAGACCCAGCTCAGTGTCGCACCCTGGGGAGGAATCAGCAGGGGCTCTGTCGCGACAAACAGCCCATTGAGCAACTGCAGGATGACCCCGCCATACGTGCGCTTATGCCCATTGCCCACCAATGCCTGCGCGTGGCGCGCGGCGTCGTCGGCAAACGCGAAGCACGGGGTCAAGCGGCGTGGCGCAATGTGTCCGTAACCGTTCCAGGCAGTACCGACCAACCCCGCCTTGTCCCAGTACTGGCTGACACGTACCACTTGCAGGTCACCTCTGGCCGCCCAGTCCCGGATAAACGTCTGCGGTGTCTTCGCGCCGGACGTCAGTTGGGTCCTTGCTTCTCCAAGTAACTGGTCGGCCACGCCGCCCTTTTTCACGTTTATGGGTGACGGTGTGTAGCGTAATAGCGCGCCATCGAGCATGGAAAAGTAAATTGCCAGGCCTGTCTCTCTGTCCTCCAGGGCTTGAGTGAGCGAGGCCAACAATACGTCCGGCATGACGAAATGCTGCGTCAACCAACCAGAGGCTCCCGCCAGCCAGTGAGGCGACCATTGCTGAGAGCGGAATAAGGCATGCAGCTCAAACCCCTCGGGCAGTTGGTAGAGGTCCCGGCGGTGTACACGGGGAAACAGGCTGCCGAGCTTGAACAGACTGTCTTCGGAACGCGCACCCACCACTTCGGTGGCGATGAACTGCGCTCGGCTTTTATGCTTGAGGATGAAGGCGAAGCACGCCTGCTCAGGCAACCGACGCCCTTGCACCCGCCCTTGCAGGTCACGGGCCGCTTCATCGGGGCTGGCAAAGATACCGCCATAGGTCACGTAATCCGGCGCACCGGATCGCGGTGCATAGGTGAAATTGGCCGACCAGTCGCTGTAGACCACCGAGCGCGGCCCCCACAACGCATTGCCCTGAATAATCTTCAACTCCCCCGCCACGGCCAGGCGCCGCACCCAATCGTCAGGCCGGATTTCTGCGCGATCGAGGCGCCGCCCCAGGCTGTTCTCTCCGGCCTGAGGGCCAAGGTTGGCCAGCAACAACGCTTCTTCAGGCGACTGATTCGGCGTGTACTCCAATAGGCAATCCTCAGCACCGGACAGGTACGCCACCCGCCGATCCTGAATGATCGAATACATTTCCTCGGTGGAAAACACCTGCACGTTGATCAAGGCTTCGTCCCGTGACCAGCCGCGCTGCGCGACCCAATCGGGGTCGACCATCGACAGCGCCGTGTGGGAGCCATAACGAGCATGCAGTTCGTAAGACTCTGGCGGAATCAGCGGGCCGGGTTCGTTCACCGGAAAAAACAGCGTGGACGCAAAAGGATGCACCACACTTTCCAGCGGTTGAGTGATCACAAAACGACCATCCGTGCCCTTCAGTACATAGCCGCCGTAGTAGAAACTGCGTTGATGGCCGATCTGCTCATGGGCATACACCGCCGCGTCGCGGGCGGAGAAAAACCCGTGACTCAGGGTTGCCGAGTAGAGTGCGCTCAACAACGCAGAGCGGTTGTCCACCCTGCCGACCTCACGCCACAGCCCGCCGGACTGCACCACCCAAAGCGGCGTGGCGTCGATCACCCGGCGCACAAAGTTGCGCGGGCTCAAGGTGCCTGCAGCCAGTTCCGCCTGGGCGCCGTTATCATTGATCGTGCCGTCACTGGCGCGCTTGAACAGTTCGGTGGACAAGGCCGCCGAAGGTACGTTGAGTTGAAGCAGCGTGTTGTCCAAGGCGCGCATGTACAGGTCCAGCCCACGGCTCGGAGCGTGCAAGGCCTCAGTGCTTTGCCCCTGTTGAATCGCCGCGACCATCTGGGCCGGGGAGAAGAACGCGCTGGCGAGCCAGCCTTCCAGGGCCGACACCTCCTCTTTGACGTTCCAGGCGCTGAAGTAAATGGCCTCCAGGCGATAGTCGGCAAGCAATTGCGGTGTACCGTCAGCCGCTTTCGGAAACACGCCGTCCAACGCAAACAAAGGTATTCGCCTGGGGGATGCCAGCGTTGCCACGTAGCGTTCCTGGGTGAGGTGCTTGAGCACAAAACCGACCTGCCCCTCTGGCGCCGGCGAAGGCAGCGCGGCCATCACCGCCAGCTCCGCCTGGTCGTAGACACTGGAACACAACGGCTGCTCGGTGACCTCGGCGGAGGTAAAGGGTTCGAACACCACCCAATCGGTGGGTACCCGCCCGACGGAGCCGCCCCACCACTCGGTGGGCACGATAAAGCTCAGCGAGCCGAAGCTGGCAACCTTCTTGATGAACTCATCAAAGGGGCCGTAAACCCCGACAGGGTTGTTGGCGGGTTTCCCGGCCTGCACCCACAACGCAAAACTGAACTCCGCCCTCGAACCGCTGGGGGCGTGGCGAATCAGGGAACCGTCCGGGCCGGACAAGTAAGCCGACGGGAAAAAGTCGCGATCATGCACATCCGAGTAAAAATCCGTACCGGAGAAAAACCCCAGGAACGCTTTTGTCATGCGCTCATCGAAACTGGGGTTCCGGCTCATGATCAGCGCATGTTGCGCAGGATGGGAGTGGTAACTGGCCACACAGGTATAGCCCCGTGGCTGTTGATAGTAGCCGTCAGCTCCCACCGCCAAAATATCGCGCAGGTCAAATTGCATGGCCCCACTTTGGAACGGGTAAGTCGCGAAATACAGGCCGGCTGAATCGCGCAGAATCACCCCGCCGTACTCCACATCACGGCGTTCGCCGATGTGCAGATGCGCCCAGTAGGCAGCATCGGCCTCCTTGATAAACGCCGGGCTCAGCGTGGGCAGCTTGTCAGCCCCGCGGTTCGAACTGGCAGCCCGCTCTTCGCGGGACAATCTGATAGCCATGACAACTCCTTGAAAGAATGCCGAGGCACAACGCCCGGCCCCTGATTGTCAGGGCCGGGCGCGGTTTCAGATCGGTAGATAGATAGCTTGCGCCGTCAGAGTTCGTCCCTGGCAGGGTGCCCGGGTCGAATGTACTGGCGTGGAATTTCTTCACCGTTTTGCTTCGTCCATTCCACTTTCAATACGCCCCGACGCGGCCAGTAGTCGTCAGGCTCCAGTATCCGCAAGACGCCATCGCTGGCTAGCCGAGCAAACCACTGCGCGGGAGGGTAAGGCGTTGGGTCGAGGAGTCCGTCGGCAAACAGCTGCCCTTCGCGCTCCGTCCAGCCGGGCTGGTAGTTGAGCAAGGCGCCCTGGCGTGTCGATAGATAGCAAGAGCCGCCCCGGACCCCACCGGCCCGTAACAGGTTGCGGTAAAAACCCAATGCTTCTCGCGACGCAAAATGCTCACTCACCCGCCGATCCTCGGCACTGTCCCCCTCAACGGCAGCCCTGGCCTTGAAGAACAAGTGGGCCGCGTAAAGCTTGAAGCCCGTGGGGTACGCCGGCACTGGTGGGGATGGCGCCAACAAGGTACTTTCGTACAAAAACAGCCGCTGGGACGCGTACGACTCTACACCCTGGTCGACCTGTGGCTGGGCTGCCAGGAACGCAGTACCCGCCGCGTCCTCCAGCACCAGCCCGATGAACTCGCCCGACGTAACGGCCCCAAGCCGGTGACGAGCGTCGCGGGCCGCGTCATCCGGGTGGGAAAAGACCGGCCCGAATCTCAGTGCAGGGTCTATTGCCAGTGCCGCACGACGCGGCATCCAATCACCCGTGACCCGGCCTTTGATGCTCCATATCGGGCTCGTTACCAGCACCGTCAGCGGCACGCCCACCGCGACCTGGCGTACATACGCCAGCGGCAACAACGCGCCCCGGCTCAAGCGCGTCAGGTCGCTAGCCGCCGCGTTCATATCCATCCCGACGGGCACGCCATTGCTGGGCTCCAACTGCAACCACGCGCCGTCGGCACACCCCAGGAAAACCGGCAAATACCCTTGCTTTTTCGAGCCCCGGATACCCCAGGTTCGAGCCAGGTCGATGGGCGAAACAAAATTCCGGTACAACGCGCTATCGGGCAAAATTTCCGGCTGCTCCGGCGGGCACAGGTACAGCCCCTTCAACTCAAAGCCATCCGGCGGCGCGCCATTGAACAACAACCGCTCCAATTTCAACGGTTCCCAATCGACCAGCGTCGTCAGGCTGGCCACGTACCGTTCAGCGTGACGGGCCTTGAGTACCACGCCATAGCTCAATGCCTGGCGAAGGTCATTTTGCTGATGGGCCCACTGCAACGCATCTGCCATCTGCACAAAAATCGGGCTGAACGGAACATCCACTGTCACCCCGGCCGCCTTCGTCAGCCAACTTTCAACACGCCCCGCGTGGCCCCACGAACCGCTGCCCGTGACGACGCGCAATACCAGCGCGCGGGCGACCCGATCAATATATTCGTGGGGCTGGAGCGTACCGTCGCGCAAGGAACGTTCGATCGCGTTGTCCAGCGGCTCGGCGCCGGCACGCACGCCCAACAACCCGGCGAGGGAGTGCTCAAGCGCTCCCCCTTGGGTTGCCACACTCAACAAGGCGCCATTGGCACACATCAAGTATTCCAGGCCGGTAAACCTGTGCGGTTCGAGGGGGGACCGATTAAGCATCGCGCCGAGGAAATCCGTCGCCCACATGTTCTGGTACAGCTCCCGCTCGCTGTCACTCAATACAAAGGGCAAATGCCCAGGCACGCGCGAATGATAGCGGGCCACCGCTGTGCTACCGCCCAGAAACTGTGACTGGTCAACCAATGAGTCCAGGCGAATCCAGCCTGGCGCAAAGTCCTCCACGTACACCGCGACCGGTTCCGTGGCGGTAAACAAACCGTCGGTCCGCCGCAGGATCAGCCCGCCGTAAACCTGATCACGCGCGTAGCCCATGCGCGTCTGTGCATAACGCGCGGCATCATCGGCACTCGCAAACACCGGGGCGAGCTGACGCCGGTTGATTTGTGCAAAAGGGACCCACTGGCCGCCCACTCGCCCTGGCTCGTCCCAGCACTCGCTGGTCGTCAATACCGTCAGTTGCCCATCCCGTGCCGCATGGTGCACGTACGCCTGTTCGGTCAGCGTCAACCCGAGCTTGGCCGGGAGCGCACGCGGATCGACGGCGCCCTTTTCGTCCTGAAACAACCACGAGGGTTCATCGCCGGTACGGTACTCCAGCAAACTCCCGTCGAGCGGCGACAGGTAAAGCGTCAGGCCTTGCAACGGGTTCAAGCGACGTACGCCCTGCTGATCGAACAGCGCGTGGTAAAAATCATTGGCACCGATAAAGTGCCGGACTAACCAGGCGGCATATCCGATCAGGCTTCTAGGCAAACGGCTGGCTCGGTAGTAGACGCTATGCACCGCAAATGACTCGATCAACGCTGGCGCACCGAACTCACTGGCGTGGTGCAGGCGGTCCAGCACCTCTCCCGGTACCGTCTGCGTGGCGACGAATTCATCGAGGGTCTTGTGCTTGAGCACAAAGCCCAGGCCGCAAGCGTCGATGGCGTACGCCCGGCGCCCACGCTCACAGGCCTCGGCAACAGCCTCGCTGGCGCTGGCAAAGACCGGCCCCAGCTCGGGTTGCGCGGGCACCCCATGACGGTCAAGCACGTGAGGGGGCGACCAGTCGCTCTCGACCTTGCCAGGAGGCCCCCACAACGCGCTGCCCACCACGACCCGCAACTCACCCGCCAGGCCGAGTTCCAGCACGGCACCACTCGGGACCAGGTTCCGGGCCTGCAATTGCTGATGCAGCTGGCTGCCGCCACTACCCGGCGCAGTCAGTTCGAACAACGACGTGCCAGGCCCCGCCGTGAACGCCTGGAAGGCCAGCAGGCTATCTGGCGACCCGGACAAATAAGCCATCGGAATGGCAGTGCCCAGTGCGAGTATTCGATGGATATCGGTGTCCATGAACATCTGCGCCGCGACTCGCGCCTCCACCCCTTCCCACGTCTGCCCCACCGTCTCGCTGCGCGCGCGCGAACTGTATAGGCCATACAGGCTCAACCCCTCGGGCAACTCGACAGGCACACCGGCACTGTCGACGGCGAAAACCCGGCTCAAGTCGAAGCGGCCAGCGGAGTTCGCTTGCGGCAGCGTTGCGACGAAGCGCTGCTGCGCGTTCTTGAGAATCAGGCCGATGTACTCACGCTCCCTGCGACTACCGATCAGTCTATGGGCATACCGCGCGGCATCGTCTGCCAACACAAACACCGGGCTCAAGCCCGCAAACACATGCTGTGCGGGCCGCTGCCACTGCGCGTTGATCCGGCCGGCGGTCCGCCACAGCGCGCTGGTTTTCAATACGCTCAGATCGCCCGCAGCAGCCACTCGCCGTACGTACGTTTCAGCCGTCAGGCGCCCGCTGTCCAACTCGGCTTGCAGGCCGTTATCAACACTGTGCCCGGGCACCTGGTCCGCATTGTAGAGTCTGGATTCAGCCGTCGATCCGGAAAAGGTGTAGCGCAACTGCGCACCGTCCAAGAGGCTGATGTACAGCGAACTCACGGCAATTTTGCCGAGGTATTTCCTGTAGAGCGCATGGGCCAATGTCTGGGGCTGAACAAACCGCGCATAGAGCTTTGGATCTTGCACTGTCGGCGGTACAGAGACAGCGCCAGCAAACACATAGAACGCCTCGAAGTAAAAATTGATCGGCAAGTAGAACCCGCCGTCGGTGTCGGTGAGCAAGATCCGCAGGGGGTCAAAGTCCGCCGGCCGAGCCTCTATCGGTTCAGTCACAGTAAAGGACCCTGAGCTCAGGTTCTTGAGTAAAAAACCCGTTTGCTGAAGCTTTGGCCTGTGCAACATCAAACGATGAGCAGCCGCCACGGCCCCCTCGGCAGTCGGGTAAACCTGGCTGAAATACGGCTGGTACACGAGCGTCTGCGGGCTCGCCGTAAACGCTTGCCACTGCGCAGTCAGAGGCCCCCGCCATCCCGCCCAGATTTCAGAGGTCACCACTACCGACACCTCACCGTATTCCATCAGCTTTCGGACATAATCTTCCACGGGTGTGCGTTCCAAAGGCAGCGACAGTCCTTGCTCCTTCGGTGGGGCGGTCATGACCGCCTCAGCGGGCATGTGAGACACGAATCTAACCAGCGAGCCCTCTGGACTACCGGTGAAAAACAGCAGGCCATGCGAATGGGACGCCACGACCTCAGTGGCACTGGGAATACTCTGGGTCAGTGCAATGCGCCGCGCCGTCCAGCTTGGCCGCAAACGCTGTATTTCAGCGCTACGGTCCACATCGTGAAAATAGTATCCGGCGTAGCGATAACCTTGCGGAAGCTGGCGGTCCCGGGCGGATTCCATGGTGATGACATCCGCAAACAGAAAGTCCTGCAACGTGCCTTGGACGGGTTGAGTGGCAAAAAAAACGCCGTCTGAAGCCCAGAGAATGTAACCGCCCATAGACCTCCCCAGGGGGGTAGGCAATTGCCCCATAGCATAACGAGCAGCATCGTCCGCCATAGGGAAGGGTGGACCCAGAGTGCTCGCCAATACAGTTTCAGTGGGCTTCGGCATGACGTAATCCTTTACTTGATCGTGGTTGAGACCGGGCATCACGTGTTGCACGCGTGTAGGGTTCGTCCATGAATGCACCTCATCATCAAGATTCGAAAAAACAGGCCCGCGCTTCACAGTGCCGGCCTGAACATGTCCTCATCTTGAAAGCGGCGCCCCCAAGTGGGGTGCTACATAAATAACCGCCTGCGCAAGCGCCTTACTGCCGTCGCAGCGCCATCAAGAACCGCGACCACACTTGCCCGCGCGGCTGCCAGAACTTGTCCGGTTCCAGGACGAACAACTTGCCGGAACTGGCCAGGGTGGTGATGACTTGGCTGGGCTTGTCGCTGAGGTGGTACGGCCAGTCTTCACGCAGCAGCTTGCTTTCACTCTGCTGATAACTGGGCAGGTACACCAACAACGCGCCGTTACGTGGAGTGACGTAGTAGCGGGCCCCCACCACGTTATCGGTGCGCAGCATTTCTACAAACGCCCTGATTTCCTTTTGCGCGACAAAATTGATCGCCAGCGCCTGCTCATGCCGGTCGCTCAGGGCTTCGCGCTCAGGTTCAAGCTTGTAGATCTGCTGCACGCCGATTACGTGATAGCCCGCCGGGTATTTGGGTGATGGCTTGGGCTTGCGCAGGTTCATCACATCACCGAACAAGCGCTGGTACGCCGAGGTGGCGGCACGTAACCCCACCTCCACAATCGGCCCATTGTCCAGCACGGGCTCGGTGACCCAAAACGTGCTGGAGGGGGCTGTCCCATTGCCCAGGATCGCCGCCAGCCAGGCGTTGTTTACATCATGACGCAGGCGCCGCCACAGGTAGCGCGCCGCATCGTCGGCATGGGAAAACAGCGGGCCCAGGGCGACTCGCTCGTGAGCCCCTGGGTTGTAGGCGATGGCTTCACGGTCTTTCCAGCGCTGCGTGACCGGCCCCTGGCTCGCCCAGACACCCCCGGTGACCAGCACCTCGAGCAAGCCTGCGCGGGCAACCTGGCGCACGTATTCGATGGGGTTGTACGGACCGTTGAGTTTTTTCACATAGGCCTGCAAACGGTTCTGCGAATCCCAGTCACTGTCATGCACCGTCGCCTGGTACTTGAGCAACCCACCGTCAGCACACGACAGGAACATCGGCAAGAAGGTGTCACCGCTGGCTTTGTATTCGCGCACGGCATTCAGCGCGCCGCGCAACAGGCTTGGGTTGACAAACGCCGCATAGACCGGCGAAGCGCCCAGCTCAGGCGGTTGCAGGGCCGGCGCGTGCACATACAGCCCCTGCAGGCTGCACCCGCGCGGCAATTGCCCGCGCGGCCACACGCGGCTGGCGGGGAACTGCAGACCGTCGCCCCACACCGGCAGGCTGGCCATCCAGTGCCCGTTACTGGCCTTGATGATAAAGCCGAAGGTCAGTTCGCTGCGGTCTCCCGCCAGCTCATGCACGTAACGGCCTACGTCATCGATATGGCCGAACACCGGGCTGAGGGCGCGGTCGGCGGTGGCAAAATTGCCCCTGTGCGGCGCGACAAAACCATGGGCCGGCTGCCAGCCTCGCGGCAGTTGCTGCGCTGCCCCCCATAGTTCACTGCCTTGCACCACCTGCATCGTGGCCGTCTTGAGTACTTGGTTGACGAACTCGGTGGGGGTTTTACGGGCTTCGCGCAATTGCTCCTCGATCAGGTTGCTCTGTGGGTCGTGGGGGGTGACGCTGGCCGGGGCCAAGGCCTGTTGCAACGCCTGGCGAGCCAACGCCATCTGGCTCTTCTGTTGGGTCGTCAAGAGGTCGCTGTCGGGGTAATCGCAGTTGAAACCGATCAATGAGCCGTTGAGCCCAAGCAAGTACTCATGGTTCCACAAGTGATTGCAGGCGAACGCCTTGGCCAGCACCGCGGTAGAAAACATGCCGCGATAGACCGCCAGTTCGTCCTCATCCAACAGAAACGCCGGCAGCGTATCCACCCGCGAGCGATAGCGCGCGACCAGGGTCATGCCCGGCGCCAGGCGATCCAGCGGCACGTCCTCGTCAGGCAGAATCCATTTGGGGTCGAAGTCTTCCGTGGGCACCGGCATCGGCTCAGAGGCCACGAACAAGCCGTCCTGACGCTTGAGGATCAGCCCGCCGAAGACACGTTCCCGTCCAGGCCCCAAGCGCATCTGGGCATACCGCACCGCATCGGCCTGGCTAAGGAACGCCGGGCTCAACACCCTGCGATTGAAGTCGGCGTAGGGCAGCCAATCCACCGTGAGCGTGCCGGTTTCATCCCAGCACTCATTGGCGACCACCACACTCATATTGCACTGCACCACCACCTGTTTGACGAACGCCTGAGCCGTCAGCAGGCCGCTGGCCAAGCGTGTATGCACGTCCTCGAATTGGCCGGATGCGTGTTTTTGTGGGTCGAACAACGTCGTCGACACTGGCGCCTGAAAGCGTAGCAACGCGTTATCCAGGGTCGAGATAAACACCGGCAAGCTGGTCTCGCTGCCCGCCGGGCGCCAACGTTTGGCGGCGAGGAACGCGGTGTACAGGTCGGCGGACGAAATGAAATGCGCCGCCAGCCACTGCTGCGGGTTCGACAGCCCTTGGGGCGCCCACTGCCGGGCATAAAACAGCGCATGCAGCGCGAAGCCCTCGGGGTACGTATAAGCACCGTCATCCCCAGTGGCGAACAGGCTCGACTGGCTGAACAACGGAATATCCCGGTCACTTGGCACACGTTGGGACACCACGTATTCAGCCTTCTGCGCATGCTTGAGCACAAAGGCGAAGCAGGTTTGCGTCGAGGCGTGACCACGAGGCACACGGCCGTGCGCATCGGCCATCGCCTCCTCGGGGCTGGCAAAGACCGCACCGAACGCCACCTGCTGCGGCGCTTCGTGTGCACGCGGCGGCGCAAACGCCTGCCAATGCAGGGCCAGCGCACCCGGCGCGCCCCACAGGCGGCTGCCTCGCACAATGCGCAAACCCAGGGCCGCTAACAGGTTGACGCTGTTCTCGGGCCGGACATCGCCAGCACTGCGCCGCCGCATCATCACACTGCCGTTGGCGTCCGGCTCAAGTTGCTTGAACAGCGCCAGTTCAGCGGCGGAACCACTGAGGTCGTACCCGAGCAGCGCGTCTTCGGCGCTGGACAAGTACGCCACCGCGACCTGACGACGGTTACCGATGAGGTAGCGCAGGTCATCATCGCCAAACAGCTGCCAGTCGACATAAGCCTCGTTGCGCGACCAGCCGTAACGCGCCATGCGCGTGCGATCCAGCAGCGCGAGCGCCGTGCACGACGCGTACTGCCCGTGCAGCGTGAAACCCTGCGGCACGATCAAGTGACCCGCGTGATCCGTCGGGAACAGCGCGCCCAAGTTGAACCGCTGCCCATACGGACACAGCCAAGGCAGAGTGGCGACAAAACGTTGCCCGGTGGTTTGCAGGATCACCCCGCAATACTGCGCATCACGCTGATGGCCAATCTGCTCGTGGGCAAACGCCGCCGCGTCGTCGGCGCTCAAGAAATGGCGGCTGAGGGTCAACTTCGGGTAGCGGAAAAACGGCACCCAGGTGCTATCGACCGTACCGTCGACATCCCACATCGAACCTACCTGCTG
>NZ_JACARN010000031.1:0-42765 GCF_013386605.1 Pseudomonas sp. IPO3749
GCCTCTCGCTCAACGCCTCAGGAAACGCCCATGCCCGCCCTCACCTTGCGCAACGCCCTACCCGCCGACGCCGCCCGCTGCTTTGACATCGAGATCAGCGCCTACGAGGGTGACGAAGCCGCGACCCTGGAGAAGATCGCCACGCGTATTGCCCAGTACCCGCAAGGCTTTCTGATCCTGGAAGCCGCGGGTGAAGTGGTGGGTTTCATCAATTGTGGTTGCGCCCACGAAGTGGTGATGTCGGACGAGGCGTTCAAGGAGTTGGTGGGCCACTCGGCCGACGCGCCGAATGTGGTGATCATGTCGGTGGTGGTCGACCCGGCGCATCAGGGCAAGGGCTATTCGACAATGTTGATGACTGAGTTTGTGCAGCGCATGAGCCGCATGGGCAAGCAGACGATTCATTTGATGTGCAAGGAGCAACACGTGCCGCTGTATGAGCGCATGGGCTATCAGTATGTGCAGCCGTCGCCGTCGGATCACGGTGGCATGGCGTGGCATGAAATGGTCATGGCGCTCTAGAGATGAACGCAGCGCATATTGAAATCAGCGACCAACCCAATCCCGACGCCGAGCGTATCCTCGGCGGCGGCTTGGCGGCGTTCAATGAAGCCATCACCGGCTATAACGATCGGCGTCTGCTGACGGTTTTGATCAAGGATCCCGAGACCCAGCAAATCCTCGGTGGCATCACTGGCAAGACCACACTGGGCATGGCCTTTCTCGACCTGTTCCACCTGCCCGACTCGCTGCGTGGCACCGGACTGGGCAGCCAGTTACTGCAAACATTCGAAGAGGAGGCCCGGCGCCGGGGCTGTCGCAACGCGGTGCTGTACACCCTGAGTTTCCAGGCGCCGGGGTTTTACGAGAAGCATGGCTGGGTACGTTTTGGCGAGCTACCGTGTGAGCCAGAGGGCAGCAGCCGGGTATTTTTGTCTAAATCGTTGTGACGCCCAGGGCTCTGCCAAGCAACCCATGCTGCCTCTGCGGATTTGAAGATGCGGTGAGTCCGATACTGCTCAGCGCCAGGTTTTGGGGCCGCTNNTTTTGGGGCCGCTGCGCAGCCCAACGCGGGGCAAGCCCGCTCGCCACACGTGCACTAAAAACCTGAGCCCTTGCTACCAACTGCCGGACGCCCCGCCGCCGCCACTGGAGCCACCGCCGCCGGATGAACTGCTGCTGGAACTGGAGCTGCTGGAGCTCGAACTCGAGCCACCGCCCGAAGACCCCGAGCCGCCGCTGGTCTTGCCAAAGATGAACAGCGCCGCAAACGAGGCAATCGGGAACGCGAACAGCCAGCCATCACGGCCGAGTTCCAGTAACACCCCCGCCGCCACATACACCCCCACCGCCGCCAACAGCCGCGCGATAAAACCCACGCGGCTCTGCTTCCAGGCATCCTTCATGATCACCAGCAGCACCAGGTACAGTCCCAGCACCACCAGCGCGCCCAGTGGAAAGACCAGCCAGTGGATGAAGTTGACATCGGCATAGCGCTGATCAACCACCACCAAGCCCAGGATGTAGGCCAGCAGCCCGATCACGCCGTAAAACACCGAACGCGCCATCCACAATGCGCCGAAGGTCGCGCCGCCGATCAGCAGGGTCAATGGCAGCACCAGCAGGAACATCAGCCAATCGCGGCCCCCGCCAAAAATCGCCAATAACACGGTGACCGCTACCGCGGCAATCAAGGCACGGCGCCAGTGCAGCTTGCCGGCGCTGATCAGCACACCGCCCAGGGCGCCGATAACAAACGCCAGCGCTATCGCAATGAACTGGGGGTTGATCCCTGGCCCGGCCATTGTGGGCAGGTCGCCGCCGTCCACCAGCACCACCAGGTCGCTGACGCCTTGGGAGACACCCCCGACGAAATCACCCTGGCGGAAGGCCGGGGTGATGTGTTCTTCGATGATGCGGTGCGCGAGCAAATCGGTGACCGTGCCTTCCAGGCCATAGCCCACCTCAATGCGCACCTTGCGGTCTTCCTTGGCCACCACCAGCAGGATGCCGTCGTTGACGTCCTTGCGTCCCAGCTTCCAGGCGCGGAACAGTTGGTTGGCGTAGTCCTCGATGCTCACGCCGCCGGTGGTCGGCACCAACAACACGGCCACTTGTGAGCCTTTGCGCTGCTCAAGGTCGGCCAATTGGGTTTTCAGACGGGTGGTGGTCGAGGCATCCAGGGTGTTGGTGAGGTCGATCACCCGCTGGTCGAGGGCGACGCCAATCGGTGAAATGTCTGCCTGGGCGGTGCCTACCAGGCCCAAGACCACCAGTGCCACCAGACTCAAGACGGACTGCCGCAGAATCGCCATCATGTTTGTTACCTGAAGTTTCTTCCTGAAGGCGGCGACTTTACCTTATCCGCGCTATATCGCGTGACCCCGCGCCGTTGACTATCTAAACTCCCTGTACGCATAGCAAAACGCCATAACGGGAAGCCCATGGACCTACACCACCGTAACAATGTCAGTGTGATGGGCAACGGCCGCTCGACCCTGGTGTTTTCCCACGGCTTCGGCTGCAACCAGGCCATGTGGAACTACCTGGCACCGCAATTTTCCGAACGTTTCCGCGTGGTGATGTATGACTTGGTGGGCGCCGGTCTGTCGGACCTCAGTGCGTTCGACAAGACCAAATACAGTGCCCTGGACGGCTACGCCCGTGATTTGAACGAAATCATCGACGCCTTCGCGGTAGGCCCGGTGATCCTGGTGAGCCATTCGGTGAGCGCCATGATCGGCACACTCGCCGACCGCCAGACCCCCGGCCGCATTGCCGCCCACGTCATGATCGGCCCCTCGCCGCGCTATATCGACGCCGACGGCTATGTCGGCGGCTATGTCGGCGGCTTCAAACTGGCGGATATCCAGGACCTGCTCGACACCCTCGACAGCAACTACCTCGGCTGGTCCAGCGCCATGGCCCCGGTAATCATGGGCGCGCCTGGGCAACCGGCGTTGAGCGAGGAATTGACGGACAGTTTCTGTCGCACCGAACCTGAGATCGCCAAGCAATTTGCGCGAGTGACGTTCATGTCGGACAACCGCCAGGACGTGATCGGCCTGGCCACTCCGGTGCTGATCCTGCAATCGAGCGACGACCTGATCGCCCCCGTGGCCGTGGGCGAATACCTGCACAGCGTGTTGCCCAACAGCATCTATTGCCTGGTGGACAACGTCGGCCATTGCCCGCACATGAGCGCGCCGCAAGCGTGCGCGGCAGCGATGGAAAGCTTCCTGGCGCCGTGGACGGCCGCCCATGCCGGCTGAGTTGTTTGACAGTGCCGCCTGCGCCCTCGCTGTGACGGCTGAGGATGGCACGATCCTGCAAGCCAATACGCGTTTCAGCGAGTGGCTGGGGTTCAGCACCACGGAGCTGTGCGGTAAGCGTTTCCAGGATTTGCTGACGATGGGCGGGCGGATCTTCCACCAGACCCACCTGGCGCCGATGCTGCGCCTGCGTGGCAGCGTCACCGAAGTGAAACTCGACATGCTGCACCGTGACGGCCACAAGCTGACCGTGCTGCTCAACGGCATCAAGCGCGAGCAGGACCACGGTGCGGTGTACGACCTGGCGCTGTTCGGCACCACCGACCGCGACAAGTACGAGCGCGAGTTGCTCAATGCACGCAACTTTGCCGAAGCACTGTTGCAGGAAAAGACCGCCACCGAACTCGCGCTCAAACTGGCCCAGGCCGAATTGAGCGAGGCCTATGCCATCGCCCAGCGCCGGGCGCTGTTTGCCGAGCAGATGGTGGCGATTGTCAGCCATGACTTGAAGAACCCGCTCACGGCCATTCGCATGGCCTCGGATTTTCTCAACCGTGGCGAACGCACTGCCAAGGAACGCCAACTGCTCGGGCACATTGGCCAGTCGTCCGAGCGTGCCCAGCGCATGATCGCCGACCTGCTGGACTTCACCCAGGCGCGCGTCGGCCAGGGCATTACCATCAAGGCGGCGCCGTTGGACCTGCATGAGGTGATTCATCGGGCCGTGGATGAACTGCGCGTGGCGTTTCCCACGGCAACGTTGACGCATCTCGCCGAGGGCAGTGGCGAGGCTTGCCTGGACGCCGACCGCGTGCAGCAGATCATTGGCAACCTGGTGGCCAACAGCGTGGCGTATGGCGACCTGCAACGGCCGATCACCGTCACGTCACGGCTGGGACAGGATAGCTGCGAAGTCTCAGTACACAACCACGGCAAGGTAATCCCCGAAGCCTTGCTCGCCGAACTGTTCGAACCCATGACCCGTGGCACCGACCAAGGCAGTGATGTGCGCAGCGTCGGCCTCGGCCTGTATATCGTGCGCGAATTGGCTAAGGTGCATGGCGGCGACGTGGCCGTGAGTTCCTGTGCCACGGGCGGCACCACGTTTACCGTAAACTTTCAGCCTATATAGGCGCTGCCCTGCATCACCGGCTCGACGCTGCCCGTCAGTACCACCCCGCCATCGCCCGCCCAGTGCACGGTTACCGTGCCGCCGTCGCAATGCACTTCGACGGTATCGTCCAGCAGCCCACGACGAATGCCATTGACCACCGCACCACAGCAACAGGAACCCGAGCCCAACGGCACGCCGCCGCCGCGCTCCCAGATGCGCAGGCGGATGTGGCTACGATCAAGCACCTGCACGAAATGCACATTGGTCTTGGCCGGGAACAACGGGTGAATTTCCAGCGCCGGGCCCAAGGCCGCCACGTCGACAGCCGCGATGTCGTCTACAAAAAAGGTGCAATGCGGGTTGCCCATGCTGCACGCCGCCGGGTTGCCATCGATGGGCAAGGTGCGGGTGTCCAGGGCCTCGGCCAGCGGCACGGCTGACCAGTCCAGCGACGGCTCGCCCATGTTCACCGACACCTGCCGCCCCGCTGCCCGCACACAGGTCAGCAAGCCCCGATCGGTACGCAGCACCACCGAGTCCGTGCCGGCTTCACGCATCAAGCGATCAGCCACGCCACGGGTGGCGCTGCCGCAGGTGGCCAGCGGCGTGCCGTTGGGGTTCCAGAACTTGATGCGCGCCGCGGCGTCGTCACAATCGAGCAGCACAGCCAGTTGGTTGAAACCGATACCGGTGTGGCGGTTGCCGAGTTGGCGGGCGATTTTCGCGGTGATCGGATCGTCCAGGCCACGGCGGTCGATGATGATGAAGTCATCGCCATGGGCGTGCATTTTCACAAACGGCAGGGGCATGGGCTGTCCTGTGGTCGACCGGTGAGGAACTGAAGGATACCCTGAACCGGCCCAACCTTATCGAGAGCCCCCCATGCTAATTGTCTTCAGCGGACTGCCCGGCACCGGCAAGACCACCCTGGCCCAGGCACTGGCACGCCAGATCGGCGCGGTGTATCTACGCATTGATGTGATTGAGCAGGCGATCCGTGATGCGGGCGTGCTGGCGGGCGATGTGGGCGCCAGCGGTTATGGGGTGGCGAATGCTTTGGCGTTGAGCAACCTGCAATTGGGGCAGATGGTGGTGGCTGACTGCGTGAACCCGGTCAGGGAAAGCCGGGAGGCATGGAAGACAACGGCGGCAATGGCCGGTGTGGCGTTGCTGGATATTCGGGTGATTTGTTCTGACCGGCAGGAACATCAACGGCGGGTGGAGACCCGAACGGGGGATATTCCCGGCCTGGTTCCACCCAGTTGGGAGTCGGTGTTGGCGCATGAGTACGAAGACTGGGATGAAATACCGCTGACGGTCGACACGGCCTTCACGGCGCCAGATCAGGCAATGGCGGTGATTTTGACGGACCTCACCGCTATGGCGAACTAAGTCTCTCTGTAGTGAGCGGGCTTGCCCGCGCTGGGTGGCGAAGCCGCCCCAAGAAGACCGCCGCGTTTTTTCTGTGAGACCACATGGCACGATTTTAGGGCTGCTGCGCAGCCCAGCGCGGGGCAAGCCCGCTCACCACAGCAAGCCCGCTCACTACAGAAGCACGCTTCAGAGCACACTCCCCATCGCCTTCATCAACACCAGGTCCCGCCCATAGATATCCGGCGCATACACCAACCCGCCCTCGCGATTGACCTCCACCGTCCAGTAACTCAACAACACCGGAACCGGCGTGGCCAGCCGGAATTCATGGGTCACGCCGGTGGCCAGTAGCTCATCGGTGCGAGTACGTTCGGCCGGGCTCACCAGCAAATCCCGCAGCAACAACGGTTGCTCGACCCGCACACACCCGGAGCTGAACGCCCGCGGCCCTTTGGTGAACAGCGGCTGGCTCGGCGTGTCGTGCAGGTAGACCGAGTACGGGTTGGGAAAGCGCATCACGATCTTGCCCAGCGGGTTGCGCGGCCCGGCTTCCTGGCGCAGCAGGATATTACCAGGGCGGGCCCAGTCGATTTGCTCGGGCGCCAGCGGGTGGCCTTCGGCGTCGAGTACTTGCAGGTTCTGCTGGCGCAGGTATTCGGGGTTGAGGCGGATGGCCGGGAGCTTATCCTCGCGCATGATGGTGGGCGGGATGGTCCAGGTGGGGTTGAGGGTCAGGCGGGTGATGCGCGACTTGAGCAGTGGCGTCTGGCGTTCGGCGCGGCCGACTTGCAGGCGGGTTTGCCACACCGGGATGCCGCTCTGGTATACGCTCAGTTGCGCGGCGGCGACATTCACCAGCACGCCTTCTGGCTCCAGGTCCTGGGCCAGCCAGCGAAAGCGTTCAAGGTTGATACGCAGTTGTTCGCGGCGCACCAACGGGCTGATGTTCAATTCGGCCACGGTGCCGGCGCCGATCACGCCATCGGCCTGCAACGAGTGACTGAGCTGGAAGGCCTTCACTGCCTTGACCAGTTCATCGCGGTACTGCTTGCCACTGGGCGCGTTGGCGAGGTAGCCACCACTGACCAGGCGCCGCGCCAGCTCCGGCACGCGGGGGTCTTCCATGCCGGGGCGCAGCAGCGGGCCGCTGGCGACCGGGTCCCAATGCGGCAACGGCTGCTGGCGCACGGTGGAATAGGCGTTGCGCAGGCTGCGGTACAAATCGGCACTGGGCCGCGCCTGGTCGAATGCCTGAGGCATGTCTTGCAAACCTGTGGCGGCAAAGGCCAGCACTTCGACGTTGGGGTCGCGCGTAGGCGGCTGGGAATGCCACAGGGGTTCGAAGCGCGATTGTTGCAGGCGGCCGTAATGCAAATCCTGCAAGGCTTGCAGGTAACGCTGGCTGGTGGCTATATCGCTGCACAGCACGTTGGCCGTGGCATCTGGCGCAGGCAAGCTATAGTGGGTGGGGTCCAGGCCGTCATCGGCGAGCATCAGCAACTGAGATTGCAGGGCTTGTCGACGTGCATCGGCGGACCACAACGGCGCGTTGCCTTGCTGCTGGTAAAAGGCTTGCAGGCGCAGTTGCGTAGCGGCGTCGAGCTGCGGCGCCAGGCCGGGGCAGACACTCGGCAGTTGCGCCAACGCCTGTTGCACATGCGCCAGATCGACCGGCGCCGGCACCGTCACCGGCAACGGCTCGACCGGCAGGGCGTCGGCTGTCGCGACCAATGGTGCAACGAGCAGGCAAATGCTCAAGTAACATGCGTGTTTTTTGAACAATTGACCAGGCTCCAATCCACACCGGGGGACACTTCGTAGATGCTGACTTTCATGCGCCGCCTCGGTTTGATGACCGTGGCGTTGGCTACCTTGAGCAATTTTGCGCTCGCCGCCAATCAGACCTCTCCTAACTTGTATAGCAGCCTGGCGCGCTCGGCTCCAGAACTCAATCCCACCGTACTCAAAAGCGCCCTGAACGCGGTGCAGTGCGCGGTCAATAACGGCGAGGAACGTTCCGAGCGCCTAGCGGTTATTGACTACTCCCAGCCTTCGACCGCCCGTCGGCTGTGGATCTTCGATCTGCGCAAGAAAACCCTGGTACTACGCGACCTGGTCGCCCACGGCGCCAAATCCGGGGAAAACTTCGCGACCCAGTTCTCCAACCTCGAAGGCAGCCACCAGTCCAGCCTTGGATTGTTCCGTACCCAGGAAAGCTACCTGGGCACCCACGGCTACTCACTGCGCATGGATGGCCTGGAACCGGGTTTCAATGACCAGGCCCGCGACCGCGCTATCGTCATCCACGCCGCCGACTACGTGAGCCCCTTGTGGAGCAAGCGCGAAGGCCGTATCGGCCGCAGCCAGGGTTGCCCGGCCGTGCGCCCACAGGTGGCACGCCAGGTGGTGGACAAGCTCAAGGATGGGCAGTTCATGTTTTCGTGGTACCCCGACCAGCGCTGGTTGAAGTATTCGACCTACCTCAATTGCAAACCCCAGCAGGTGGCGAGTAGTCGTACAATCCGTGGCGGATAGCCTGTCCCCATAGATAAGAGAACCTCGCATGCTTCTACATAAGTCCACCTGGATCGAGATCGGGCAGTTTCTGGAACGCAGCCGCACGGTGGTGATCCCCATCGGCTCCAACGAACAGCACGGCCCTACCGGCCTGCTGGGCACCGACTGGATGTGCCCGGAAATCATCGCCCATGAAGCGCAGAAGAACGCCGACCTGCTGATCGGCCCCACCTTCAACATCGGCATGGCCCAGCATCACCTGGGCTTTCCCGGCACCATTTCCCTGCGCCCTTCCACCTTTATCGCCGCGATTGGCGATTGGGTGCGCTCGCTGGCCGGACATGGTTTCGAGAAGATCCTGTTTCTGAACGGCCACGGCGGCAATATCGCCACCATCGAAGCGGCGTTTTCCGAGCTGTACGCCGAAGCCAGCTTCGCCCGCCGCCCGGCCGGGTTTGCCTTGAAACTGGTGAACTGGTGGGACCTGGAAGGCGTGAACGACCTGGCGCAACGCCAATTCCCGGTGGGCCATGGCAGTCATGCCACGCCGTCGGAGATTGCGGTGACGCAGTGGGCCTATCCGGACTCGATCAAGACGGCCGATTATTCGCCGCAGATCGCCAGCACCGGGCCGATCCGTGAAGCGCTGGACTTCCGCGCGCGCTTCCCGGATGGGCGCATGGGCTCGGACCCGGCGCTGGCGACGGTAGAAAAAGGTGGGGAGTTGGTGGCGTTGGCGGCGCAAGGGCTAGTCAAGACGGTGAATGCCTTCAGCAACGAAGCCAAGCCCTAGGCCATACGCAAAATTATTGGCATTCCTTGGCGGCAAGCTCAAGCCGCGACGGCGTAATCGTCGACGCCAGCGGCTTGCGCTCATACAGGAACACTTTGCCGCCGTCCTGGGACTTGTAGGCTTCCAGCACATCATCGGCGGCAATCTTGCTGGTCAACACCACCTTGGCGTGGCGCGAGTTCTGCGTCACGGTGGAGGTGATCTTGTGTTTTTCCAGTTTGGGCAGCACGCACTGCACATAGGCTTCAGGCGTTTTGCTGGTCTGCAAGGTCAGGGTGGGCGCGTTGGGGGCGGACACACAACCGGCCAGCAACAGGGAAGCAAAGGCCAAGGCCGGGGCGAAAAAAGCGCGCATGAAAAATTCCTGATTATAAAAATAAAGGTTCACATCAACCGGCACGGACCAGCGCTTTGAGCGACGCATCGAACTGCTTCAAGGCATCCAGTTGCACATCGCGCTGCTGCTCGATCTGCGCGGCAATTTCCGGCGCTGCCTTGTCATGCACCCACACCGACGGCACCTGCTTGTGCACCGAGCCTTCGGCCTTGGCGATGTATTGCAGGTTCGCATCATAGAACCGCGCAATAAAACGCGCCTCGACCTGGTCGTTGCGCTGGGTCAATAGTTGGTTATGGGTATCGAGCATCACCACCACATCGGGGTGAGCCTGCACCAAGGCATCCAGGTTGTCGTAGACCGTCACCGACAAAAACGTGCCTTGCAGCGAGCTCATCAACCAATCGATGGCCAGTTCCGGGTCGGAACTGTTGACGAACGCCTGGCGGATACGCCCGTCGAGGGCATCCTTGGCGCCATTCAAGGCCATGTCGTGGTAGCGTTCAAGGTAGCTGAGGTTGTCGCGGGTGTTGTCACTCAGCAATACACCCACCGACTGCGCGTGCTGCAGGGAGTCTACGCTACCGTTGATCGGTAGCAAATGGTTCATGGGCTGATCATCGGCAATTGCCGCGTTGTTGATGGCAACCGTGCCAAGCATCAAAGCCATCAACGCCAGCTGAATAAACGTCCTCATCGCGCATTTCCTTGAACAGCGTCTCGATAGCGTGATTTTCCGCTTTTCCCGCAAAAACAGAACTTGCGATCCTTGATGGTGACTATTATCTGAACCGATAGTGCTGACATAAAACTTATAAGGACCACGCCATGAAGCCCCACCAGAAAACCTTCGACCGCATCCGAGAAGCCGTACTACCGGAGTTTCGCGAGCGGGTCGCCGATTACCTGGTCGACTATGAACACGTGCTGCAGGACGAGGCAGCCGACGCCGATCAAATCAGCGCCAGCGCCCAGCAACTGCGGGGTTACCTGCGGGGTTTGAACACCACACGGGTGCTGGGCATGGCGGACTGGGAAGACCTCGACCGCCGTGTCGTGCAAATCACTGAACGTTCTACAGCGCAGGACGTTGCTGATTGACCCACGCCTGCACGGAAGGCCGCTGCCACTGGCGCTGCGCGTATTCCACCAACTCGACGGGCACGCTGTCGCCGTTGAGGATCAGCCGATTGAGCATCACCGCCAGGTCCACATCGGCAATCGACCACGCGCCGAACAGATAGGCTCGATTACCCGCCAACAGCGCCTGGGCCGCGTTGATCAGCTTGCGCGCCGCCGCTTCGGCCACGGGGGACAAGGGCGGCATCTTCTGCCCGTAGAACACCACCATCGTCGAACGCTCCTGGCGGATCGCCAGCAAGTCACTGCGCAACCACGCCTGCACCTGCCGCGCCCTCGCCCGCTGCTGGGGTTCGGTCGGATAGACCGGCGTCTCGGGGTAAGTCTCTTCCAGGTACTCGGTAATTGCCGAAGACTCCGACAGCGCAAAGTCTGCTTCTACCAGCGTCGGTACGCGCTGGGTCAAGGACAGTTGGGCGAAGTCGGCGGTCTGGTTCTGCGCGGCGTCCAAGTCCAGGGTCAAGGTGTCGAACACCAGGCCTTTTTCCCGCAGGGTGACGAACACCGACATCGCGTAGGGGCTGGTGTACAAATGATCAACATACAGGCGCAACGGACGCTGGCTCATAACGATTCTCCATGAGTGGAACACCACGCTACGAGATGTGCGGCGAGAAAGACAATGCGCTGTTTTTATGGGGGCATTCCTACTCGGAATACTGGGCTAACCGGCAAAGCCACCCTTGTCTAAAAAGGCGCGCTCCTCCTGCGTGGTCTCTCGCGCCAACACGCCATTACGATGGGGAAAACGCCCAAACCGCTCGATGATGTCGGCGTGCTCCTTGGCCCAATGGTAAGTGTTGGCGTCCAGTTGCTGGTTCAGGACCAGGGAGCGCTGTTGATCCGCCGAGTCTTCAGAATGTTCGAACGGCAGGTAGCAGAATGCGCGCAATGCCGGCTCAATCTGCTGATCCAATTCGGCGTCGACCATGCGCCTGGCATACAGGCGGGCCAATGGGTCGGTGGCAAACATATGGGCGGTGCCACGAAAGGCGTTGCGCGGGTATTGGTCTAGCAGGATCAGCAGCGCCAGGGCGCCTTGCGCCGAATCCAGCCAGTGTTCCAGTTCGCGCCGGGCGGCTTGCAGGTGGGCGGTATGGAAGGTGTCGCGGAAGATGGCGTCGAAGGCGTCATCCTTGGCGAACCACTGTTTGGGGCCAGCGTGTTTCCAGAAGTCGAGGACAGATTGTGGGGTGTGTTCGGTCGCACTCACGGGGACTATCTCCTTTAGAAGCCGGCTTGCCGGCTCCTACAGTTGACCGTGTTTACCCGCTAGAAGTCCACCGTTGCGGAGAGTTTGACCGTGCGCGGCTCACCCTGGGTCAGGTAGTTGTTGGCCGTCGACGCCGACGCCCAATACGCCTTGTTCGCCACGTTTTCGACGTTGGCGCGCAGCGTGATGTACTTGTCATCGGCCTTGAAGCCATAACGAGCGCCGAGGTCGATACGGGTCCAGGCGGGGATGCTCAGGCTATTGGCCGCGTTGACGTACTCGCCACCGGTGCGCAGCATCCGCGCGTTGACGGCGGCGCCCTGGAGGCCGGGAATGTCCCAGTCGGCACCGACGTTGTACTGGAAACGTGGCACGCCAGCCGCGCGGTTACCGTCGTTGAGGCCGTTGGAGGTGTTCTTCAGTTCGGTGTTCATCCAGGTCGCACCGGCCAGCAGGCGCAGGCCGTCAACCGGCTCACCGAACACGTTCAATTCCACGCCTTTGTTGATCTGCTCGCCATCGACGCTGAAGGTATTGGTGCCATTCGGGTTAGTGTTGGTGGCGCTGCTGGGCTGCTCGATTCGGTAGACACCCAAGGTCGCGCCAAAACTGTCCCAATCCAGCTTGACCCCGGCTTCGGTCTGCTTGCTGCGGTTAGGCGCAAAGACCTCGCCGGGGTTGGTGACGTTGGTCAACGGCGCGGTCGGCCCTTGGGCCAAGCCTTCGATGCGGTTGGCGTAGAACGACACGTGCTCCCACGGCTTCACCACCAGGCCATACACCGGCGTAGTGATGCTCTCGGCATAGTTGGCGTTGCGCACGCCGGTGGTGGTGTTCCACGCGTCTACCTCAATGGTCTGGCGCCGCACGCCCAGGGTCAGCAGCACACGATCATCGATAAAGCCCAGGGTGTCGGACACTGCCGCACTTTTGATGCGATTCTTGCCGACGATGCGCGGGTCGTGGATGTCGCTGCCGAAGTAAGTAACGGACGGACGCGGAATCTGGGTCGGGTTATAGAGGTTGCCCGGCCGGCGATTGGCTTGCAGGATCGCTTCAAACGCCGAACGTTGCTCCCCCCAGATGCCGGACAAACCGAAGTTCACCTGATGGCTCACCGGGCCGGTGTTGAAGCGCCCGTTCAAGCCGGCCATGGCGCTCTTGTTGTCCTCGTCGTGAGGCGAGTACAAAAAGCCCACACGGCCACTGCCATCGTTGCCCACGTACAGCGATGAATACTGCCCGTTCTCCCGCGTGTGCTTGGCCCCGCCACCTACGTAGGCGGTCCAGCTGTCATTCAAATCGTATTCGGCATTGAACATGCCATAGGTGTCTTCCAGCTCCGACCAGCTCCAGTCCTGGGCATAGTTGTGCTTGGCCGATGGCGCCTTCGGTACCTGTGTGCCGTTGGGATAGACCACCGAGCGACCGCTGTTGATACGCTCTTTCTGGTAGCCGAAGTCGGTGGACACGCGCAGTCGATCGCCCCGGTAATCCAGGGCGACGGCCACCAGTTGCGAGCTTTTGAATTCGTCCTCGATGGCCGTGTCGCCGCCATGCTTGGCCAGGTTGACCCGCGCGCCAAAGCGGTTGTCTTCACCGAAACGCTGGCCCAGGTCGAGGTGGCCGCCGCTCTGGCCATCGGTAGTGGTGTCGAGGCTGACGCTACGGGTTGGCACATCTTCGGCACGCTTGGGCACCAGGTTGACGCTGCCGCCAATGCCGCTGCCGGCTGGCGATACACCGTTGACGAAGGCGTTGGGGCCTTTGAACAACTCGACCCGCTCCAAGGCTTCGGTGGTGATGATCTGCCGTGGCAGCACGCCGTACAGGCCGTTGAAGGCAATGTCATCGGTATTCAGCGGCAGGCCGCGAATGGTGAACACCTGGGAAAAGTTGCCGAAGCCCGCCGACTGGCGCACCGACGCATCATTGAGCAGCACATCCCCGACAGTGCGCGCCTGTTGGTCGGCGATGGTCTTGGCGGTGTAGCTGACCACGCTGAACGGCACGTCATTGATCGAGCGATTGCCCAACACGCCCAGGCGCGCCGATCGGGCGACCTGGCCACCGGCATAGGTATCCGCCTGCGCCCCGCTCTCGCCGCTGATGGTGGTCGCACCCAACTGCACGGCGTCACCCGCCATTTCAGGCACCAAGGTATAACCACTGGCGCCGGTGCTTTGCAGTGCATAGCCGCTGCCTTGCAGCAGTTGCATGAAGCCCGCCTGCGCGGTGTAGCTGCCTTGCAAACCAGCGCTTTGCTGGTCGTTGAGCAGCGTGGAATCAAATGACAACGGCACCCCGGACAACGCCGCGAATTGCGCCAACACATTGCCCAACGGCCCCGGCGCAAGGTGGTAGCTGCGTGTCGCACTGGTCGACGGGGCGTCGGCTGCCATGGCGCTGTGTAGCGGCGCGATGGCAGCCAGGGCGACAGCCAGGCTCAAGGCCTTGAAGGGGCGGATCGGGTGCGGGGTGAAGGTCATGGGGGTTCCTGTCGACGCGGTGCAGAGTTGAGGGTTCTCCCCTACACCGGGCGACAACTGAAAAGGTATCAGCGAAACGGGAAAAAAATTCAGCGCGGTTCGATCGTCACCCAGTAGCCGGTCAAGCTGCTGACCTTGACCGGCAGGGTTTCCTGCAACAAACGCAGACTGGCGTCGGTGTCCCGCAGGGGGAACGCCCCGGACACGCTCAGCCCGGCGACGCTGTCGTGGCAGCGCAACACGCCGTGGCGGTAGCGTCCCAGCTCATCGAGCAAGTCCGCCAGGCGCATCTGCTGGGCCAGCAGCATGCCGTTTTCCCAGGTGGTGGCGCCGGCCTCCAGCGGCTGCACCGCGGCCACACTGTCACTGCCGAATGCGCTCTGCTCGCCGGCCTTGAGGATCAGCCCACGACGGGCGTGTTGCGGCAGCATTTCCACCGCACCGTCGAGCACCGCCACGCGGCTGCTCTGCTCGTCCACCCGCACGCTGAAATGCGTGCCCAGGGCGCGGGCGGTGCCGTGGCGGGTCTGCACCACAAACGGACGATGGGTCGGCGCGGGGTCCTTGGCGGTGGTGATCATCACTTCACCCTGCAGCAACTCGAGACGTCGAATCTGGTCGGTGAAGGCGATATTCAATGAGCTGGCCGTGTTGATCAGCAGGCGTGTGCCATCCGGCAAAGTGAGGTTGCGTTGCTCGCCAACGGCGGTGTGCTGGTCGGCGGTCCACGGTTGCCACGGTTTTTGCCGGTAGGCCAGCCAGGCCGCCGGGCCCGCCAGCAGCAACAGGCCAAGGGCCTGGCGGCGGCCGAGGGATTTTTTGCGGCCGATACGCTTGAGGGTGTCGCCCGCAATCGCTGCCGGCACGCTGTTGAAATCCCCCAGAATCGCCTGGGCCCGTTGCCAGGCCTGGGCGTGCTGGGCGCTGCGGCCTTGCCATTGGGCGATGGCGCGACGGTCTTCGTCGGTGGCGCTGCCGGACTGCAGCTGCACCATCCAGTCGGCGGCCTCACCGAGGATCAGCGGGTCGATGGACGGGTTCATGCCACGCTCAGGCACGCAAGGAACGCATCGCGCATGTAGCGTTTGACCGAGACCAGCGACACCTTCAATTCGTCGGCGATCTGCTGATAGGTCAAGCCATCGAGCTGTGACATCAGGAAGGCCTGGCGGGTCTTTTCCGGCAAATCCCGCAACATGGCTTCGATGCGATACAACGCCTCGAGGATCAGCCAGCGGGTTTCCGGCGACGGCACTGCCTGCTCGGGCAGGTGCGCGATGGTTTCCAGGTAGGCGCGCTCGACTTCCTGGCGACGCCAGCTGTCGATCATCAGTCCCTTGGCAATATGGGTGAGCAACGCGCGCGGCTCGCTGCCGAAACCGGCGCTGTTTTGGCGGGTGAGCAGGCGCATGAAGGTGTCGTGGGCCAGGTCGGCCGCATCGTTGGCATTGCCCAGCTTGCGGTCGAGCCAGCGGTACAGCCAACCATGATGTTCGCAGTACAACGCCTGGACAGGCAGATGGAGCGAAGACGACATGCCGATCACCCGAACCCGGTAGTAATTAAGAATTGATCGCATTCTAATCTGGGCAACGAATCGCGGCAACGCGTTAATTAATGTTATAGGATAACAACCCATTTCCGCCCTGCCCTGTGACTTTCGCCCATGACCGATGCTGTTCCCCTGCGCCAACGCCTGCTGTCCATCGATGCCCTGCGCGGCCTGGTGATCCTGTTCATGCTGCTTGACCACGTGCGCGAGACCTTCCTGCTGCACCGTCAGGTCAGCGACCCGATGACCATCGACAGCACCGAGCCCGCGCTGTTTTTCAGCCGCACCCTCGCCCACCTGTGTGCGCCAGTGTTTGTGTTGCTCACGGGTTTGTCGGCGTGGCTGTACGGCCAGAAATATCAGGGCCGGCGCGATGTGTCGGCGTTCCTGTTCAAACGTGGGCTGTTCCTGGTGGTGCTGGAGTTCACCCTGGTCAACTTCGCCTGGACCTTTCAGCTGCCGCCCAGCGTGATCTATCTGCAAGTGATCTGGGCGATTGGAGTGAGCATGATCGCCCTTGCGGCGCTGGTGTGGTTGCCGCGTCCGCTGCTGATCGTGTTGGCCGTGGTGATCATTGCCGGGCACAACCTGCTGGACGGGCTGCACTTCGACGCCGGTTCGGCACTGCATATTCCATGGACGATCCTGCATGAGCGTAGCTGGATCGAAGTGGGCGACTCGCTGCGCCTGCGCATCACCTATCCGGTGCTGCCGTGGATCGGTGTGATTGCCCTGGGTTACAGCCTCGGCCCGTGGTTTGCCCAAGGCATGCCGCCGGCGCTGCGTCAGCGTTATCTGTTGCTCGGCGGTATGAGTGCATTGATAGGGTTCGTGGTGTTGCGAGCAGCCAACGGGTATGGCGAAAAACCCTGGCAAGCCTATGACAATGGCGTGCAGACCCTGATGAGCTTTTTCAACATCACCAAGTACCCGCCTTCGTTGTTGTTTCTGGCGCTGACGCTGGGGATCGGCTTGCTGCTGTTGCTGGCGTTCGAGAAGGCGGGAAGCAAGCGTTGGATCGGCCTGCTCGCCACCTTCGGTGCAGCGCCGATGTTCTTCTATCTGCTGCACCTGTACGTGCTGAAAATCCTCTACGTCGCGTGTGTGGCACTGTTTGGCCTGAACCACGGCAACTACTTCGGCGTCGACGGCATGGGCGCCATTTGGCTGGTGGCGTTGCTGCTGCCGCTGGCGCTGTACGCGCCGGTCCATTGGTTCGCCGGGATCAAGACGCGACGCCGCGACCTGGCCTGGCTCAAGTACCTGTAGAAGCTCGATCTATGCGTGAGTCGAGGTGACAAGCCCCACTCATGTGGCGACCAGATGCACATAGAACGCGTGAAACATGAAATACGCACACACCGCCAGCGCCAGGCCCATGCAGCGGTTGAACACGGTAAACGCCGACGTCCCGTTGATCCGCCGCCCCAGCAATGCGCCGAGCAACGCATAGATCCACGGCGCACCAAATGCGCCAAAGGCCAGCAACGCCGACACCAGCGCAATCGACACCCCAGTGATATGCGCCGCCGGCAGCATGACGCTGGTGATCGGCAGCACCGCCATGATGCCCTTGGGGTTGAGCAACTGGATCACCAGGCCGTTCCAGAACGTGAGCGTCTTGGCCGGTGCGGTAGAGACTTTTTCATCGACCACCGTGCGCGCGGTGAACACCTGATAAGCCAAGTACAAGGTGTACACACCGCCAATCAACGAGATATAGGGCAACACCGCCTGGGAAATGATCGCCTCGCCGGTGTAGCCGAACAGCAAGAACAACACCAGCATCGCGCAGCCTACGCCGATGAAAAACCCGGTGGAGCGCCGGAACTGACCGGTGAGCCCGGCGTTGAGGCCCATGAAGTTCACAGGGCCGGGGCTGTACATGACGCTGAAGGCGTAGAGGAAGATGTCCATGGAAAACCTGCAATAGAGGGAGTGCGGCGAGTCTACTGAGGGGGGTTGGGGGGATTCTTGTACGTTTGTGGTGGGGCTGGATGGGGATGCTGCGCATCCCAGCGGGAGCAAGCTCCCTCGCCACAGGAAGCTCGCTCCGGCGAGGGCTTTACATCAACGGAATCGAGTAATTCACAAACACCCGATTCTGGTCCTGGTCGCGCGCCACTTCACTGCGCGACACGCCGTTGCGCCAACCGAACCCGACGTTCTTGAACGTGCCACTCTGCACCACGTAATCCAGCGAGATATCACGCTCCCACTCGCTGGCGTCGTTGCCGCTGGCGGTGAGGATGTGGTCGCCCTTCAAGTACATCACCGACGCCTTCAACCCCGGCACACCGAGTGACGCGAAGTCGTAGGCGTATTGCGCAAAGGCAGTGCGCTCGCCGGCCTGGATGAAGGTTTGCACGGTACGGTCGGTGTAGAGGTACAGGCTGGAACCGCCCTCCCCTTTGTTCACCAGGCCGCCCTGGTTGAGCTGGGCGAAGTTGCTGTCGTCCGAGACTTGCTGGTAGCCGGCGGTGATCGCGTGCGGGCCCAGGGAGTAGATGAACGCCGCGCTCCAGGTGTTGTTGTCGATTTCACCCGTGCCGTTCTTGGTGTAACCGCCGAGCTTGTAACCTTCGGCACGGCCGGCGGCGCTGCTGTTTTTGCCGTCGGAAGTGGTCTTGAAGTAGCGCAGGTCGGTTTTCAACGAGCCGTAGTCGCCCAGCGGCAATACGTGGATCAGCCCGGCGAAGTGCTGTTGGTAATAGTCTTCAAGGTTGGCGTAGTAGTACTGGACCATCAGGTCCTTGGTCACCTGGTAATCGGCACCGGCGTAGTTGAATTTGTTGCTTTCCTGGGTGCCGCCCGCCGCCGCCAGGCCGCTGCGGTCGCTGGAGCCACGGCCGGTGGTGTGTTGCAGTTGGCCGCCGATCAGGGTCAGGTTGTCGATGTCCTTGCTGGTGATTTGCCCGCCTTCGAACGACTGCGGCAACAGGCGGCCGTCGTTGCTCACCAGGATCGGCAGGTTCGGCCGCAGGTAGCCGTAGCGCAGTTCGCTCTTGGCAAAACGCGCCTTGGCCGTAGCGCCGCCACGGGCCCAGTTGTCGGTGGCCTTGCCGTCGTCGTTGGGGATCATCGAGCTGCCCACGTGGCGGCCGGCACCGCTGTCCAGGGTGATGCCGAGCATGCCGATGGCGTCGAGACCAAAACCGACGGTGCCGTCGGTGAAGCCCGACTGGTAGTTGAGGATAAACGCCTGGCCCCACTCTTCGGTCTTCGACGGTGCGGCGGTGCCGTCCCGGTTGTCGTTGTTGAAGTAGAAGTTGCGCATACTCAAATTGGCTTTGCTGTCACTCAAGAAGTCCGCCGACGCCAAAGGGCTCAGGGCAACGCCCAGGCCGCCGGTCAACACGCTTAACACATTCAAAGTGGCTTTCATCACAACCTCAGTCAATTAACCCATGAGCGTCATAAAACGGATACGGCCCCGGGTACTCCCCGAATACGCCGTTGTGGCTGATCAAACCCTGTTGCGCCTCCCAGCGATGCAACAGATAGCCCGCCGGCTCCAGGTTGAAATGCGCGGGCGCCGCTTCTTGTAGGTCCAACACGATCTGGTGCGAGGTGCCGGGGCACACACAACTCAGGCTGCCGCCAAAACGGCGCTGCATCGGCCGGTGCAAATGCCCGCACAGCAGGCGCTCGACTTGCGGATGGCGGGCGACCACCTGCTCCAGCGCCGCCGCATTGATGAAGGGCTCGCGGTCCATATGGCCGATGCCGCTGACAAATGGCGGGTGATGCAAAATCAGCAAGGTCGGCGCATCCGGGCGCAGCGACAATTGCGCGTCGAGCCAGTGCAATTGACTGTCGAGCAACTGGCCGCCGTGGCCGCCGGGGATGGTGGAGTCGAGGCCGATCAGGCGCAGCGGATGCTCGTCCACCACCCAGTCCAACGGCCCCTCTGCGGACACAGGCAAATACGCGTGATCCCGGAACGCCTCCAGCAGCGGCCCGCGCGTATCGTGGTTGCCGGGCACCAGGTAGCACGGCATGTGCAGGCGGGCGAGTTCGGGGTGCAGCACGGCGTATTCATCGGCGCGGCCGAAGTCCACCAGGTCACCGCTGATCACCACGATATCGGGGCGTGGGTAACTGGCGTTGAGGTGGTCGACGGCGCGGCGCAGTGCGCCCAAGGTATCGACCACCCCATAAGTGAGGCGCTGGCCGGCTTTAAGGTGCAGATCGCTGATCTGCGCGACAAGAAACGGACGATTCACAGTAGATTCTCAAGCATTCAGGGTGAACAACATGTGCGGCGCAATCGCCAGGGCGATCGGCGCGCCGACGGCGTACAGCTGGTTGTCGCTGCTGTCGACCAACAGCGGTTGCGGGCCGCCCACATCCACCAGCAGGCGGCTTTGTGCGCCCTGGAAAAACTGCGCCAACAGACGGCCATGCAAGTGCCCTTCTCCCTCCATCACCTTCAGGTGTTCCGGGCGGCAATAAACCGTGCTGGGCCGCTCGGCGGCCTGCCACGGCAACTCGCCGCCGTGGACTTTCAAGCCATGGGCCGAGAGCTCGATTACCGCAAAGGCATTGAGGTTGCCGACGAAGCCCGCGACGAAGGCGTTGGCGGGTTTCTGGTAGATGTCACGCGGGCTGGCCAGTTGCGCGACACGGCCGTGCTCCATGACCAGGATGCGGTCGCCCAGGGCCATGGCTTCACCCTGGTCGTGAGTGACGAACACCGAGGTGATGCCAAGGCCGCGCAGCAGGTCATTCAGTTCGCTGCGCAGGCGTTCGCGCAATTGCGCGTCGAGGGCCGCCAGAGGTTCGTCCAGCAACAGCACTTTCGGACGCGGCGCCAAGGCACGGGCCAATGCCACGCGCTGGCGCTGGCCGCCGGAGAGTTCGTGGATGCTGCGCTTGCCGTGATGCTGCAAGCCCACCAGCTCCAGCAACTCGTCGCAGCGTTTGTTGCGTTCAGGCACCGACATCCCGCGAATCTTCAAGCCGTAGACGATATTTCCCGCCACATCCAGGTTGGGAAACAACGCGTAGTTCTGGAACACCATGCCCACATCACGGCGCTCGATGGGCAGGCGCGTCACGTCCTGGTCACCGAACAACACCTGGCCCACATCCGGACGCTCCAGGCCGGCGATCAGGCGCAAGGTGGTGGTCTTGCCACAGCCGGACGGGCCGAGAATCGCCAGGGTTTCGCCGCCTTCGACGGTCAGATTCAAGTCATGCACGGCCACGGTGCCGTCGGCGAACGCCTTGCGACAGCCTTGCAGGCGGATAGTGATAGCGGTCATCGACGCTCTCCACGGGACAAACGGGCGCTGATGGCCTGCAACGCAATCAGCAGCGGCACGATCATCAGCAAAAAGATAAGGGTGTAGGCGCTGGCGATTTCCAGGCGCGCCGAGGCGTAGCTGTCGGCCAGGCCCACGGGCAGCGTCTTGGTCATGGGGGTGTGGAGCATCCAGGTCAGGTTGAATTCACCCAGGGACAAGGTCACCACCATCAGCACGCCGGCCAGGATTCCCGCGCGGCAGTTAGGCACCACCACACTGAAAAAGCGCTTGATCGGACCGGCCCCCAAACTGGCCGCCGCCTCTTCCAGCACCGGCAGTTGCTGGCGTTGCATCACCGCCATCACCGGGCGTACCAAAAACGGCAAGGTGAACAGCACATGCCCGACCAGGATGAACAGCCAACTGCTGCGAAAGCTGCCGAACTGGCCGTAGGTGAGCAGCAACGCCAACGCACTGGCCAACCCCGGCATGGCCACGGGCAGCACCATCAGTTCTTCGAAGGCGCGGCTGAAGCGGTTGTTCATCCGCACCAGGGCGTAGGCCGCCGGCACGCCGATCACGCAGACACACACCGCGCAGGCCAGCGCCAATTGCAGCGACAACCACACGGTGGGCGAATAGGCCTGCCACACCTGGACCAACCAATCGAAGGTCAAGCCGCTGGACAGACCGACGAAGAAGTTGCGGGTCAAACCCGCCAGCAACGACATCACCACCGGCACCAACATGAAGGCGCACACCAGCAGGGTAAACAGCAGTTGCAGCACAAACAGCGATGAGCGTTTCACAGCACAGTCCCCGCGTTTTTCACCAGGCGCCGCGTCAGCAGCAACACCGCCCAGGTCACCCCGCCCAGCACCACTGACAGCGCAGCGGCGACGGCAAAGTTGGCGTAGTTGGTGAATACGTTGTAGATCGCCACCGGGGTGACATTCAGGCGCGTGCCCAAGGTAAACGCCGTGCCGAAGGCGCCCATGGACGTGGCAAAACAGATCGCCCCGCAGGACGCCAACGCGGGCGCCAGGCCCGGCACGATCACGTCACACACCACGCGCCAGTGCCCGGCACCCAGGGAGTGCGCGGCTTCTTCCAGGCTGCGATCAAGGCTCTCGCAGGCCGCCATCACCGTGAGGATCACCCGTGGGATCGAGAAGTACAGGTAGCCCACGAACAGCCCCGCCAGCGAGTAGGCAAAGATCCAGCGCTCGCCAGCCAGTTGCAGGCCCAGTGAGGCCAGCAGGCCTTGACGACCGGCCAGCAGAATCACCAGGAAGCCGACCACCACACCGGGAAAGGCCAAAGGAAAAGTGAGCAACGCCACCAGCGCCGAGCGCCCGAAAAACTGGTGCCGGGCGAGGAACACACCGCTGATACCGCCGATCACCAGCGCCACCAGCGTCACCACCACGGCCAGGATCAGCGTTTGCCCAAGGCTGCCCAGATACTGCGCGCTGCTGAGCACCTGCCAGTAACCGCTACCATTGCTGTCGCGACTCTCGGCGCCGAGCACCATCAAGTGCGCCAGCGGCAACAGCCAAAAGGCGAGCAGCACCGCAAAGGCCGGGGCCAATGCCCAGGCGGCATGTTTTGCCGATGCTGCCACTTACTTGACCTCGTTCAGGTAACGGGCGGCGAAGGCTTCCTGCACAGCGGCCATTTTTTCGTAGTCCACTACCCCGGCGCGGGCGTAGTCGCTGTCGGGCAGGAACTGTGCGGCCACGTCAGCCGGCATTTTCATTGGGCGCACTGGGCGCAGGTAGGCCTTGGCCCAGAGTGCCTGGCCTTCGTCCGACAACACGAAGTCGAGGACCTTTTGCGCATTGGCGCGGTGCGGTGCGTTGGCCACCAGGCTCATCACGTAGGGCACGCTGATGCTGCCTTCCTTCGGGATCACGAAGGCGACATTAGCCTTGTCTTTGTAGCGTGCGCGGTAGGCGTTGAAGTCGTAGTCCACCAGGATCGGCAACTCACCGGACAGCACCCGCGCATAGGCCGTTTGCTTGGGCACGATGGGCGCGTTCTTCGCCAACTTCTGGAAGTAGTCGATGGCCGGTGCGAAGTTGTCCAGGTCTCCGCCTAAAGCGCGGTTGATCGCCACGGCCGAGACGTAGCCGACGAAGGCACTGGACGGGTCGAGGTAACCAACCATGCCTTTGTATTCGGGCTTGAGCAGGTCGGCCCAGCTTTGCGGCACCGGCAAACCACCCAGCGCATCAACATTGACCATGATGCCCAAGGTGCCGGAGTGGATCGCGAACCAGTGGCCGGCCGGGTCTTTCAAGCCAGCGGGAATCTGCTCCCAGGCCTTGGGTTTATAGGTGTCGACCACCTCGGCTTTTTGCGCCTGCAGGCCGAAGGTCACGCCGTAGTACACGACGTCGGCCACCGGCGCGGCTTTTTCCGCCACCAACTGCGCCAGGGACTGGCCGGAGTTCTTGTTATCCAGCGGTACTTGCACGCCGGTGCTGGCGGCGATGGCCTTGAGCTGGGTGCCCCAGTCGGCCCAGTCCGGCGGGCAGTTGTAGCAGATCGCGGTTTCGGCGGCCTGGGCCAGGCTGGCCGCACCGCACAGCAGCACGGCTGCCAGGGTTTTACTGAGTGCGCGCATCAAGGGTTTCCTCGTGGGGTTGAGTACTGTCGCCCGGCCGGATATGGCAAGGCAGGCAATGGGACGTCGGAGCGTTGCCGGCGATCTGCGCCAGCAGTTGGTCAATCACGGTGCTGGCCAGCAAGGCGATGGGCTGCACCACGCTGCACAGGGTCGGGTGCATCTGGGTGCCGAGGCTGATGCCGTCGAAGCCCATCACCGACAGTTGTTCGGGCACGTTCCAGGCGTTGCGGCGCAGTTCGGCGATCAGGCTGATCGCCAGGAAATCGTTGGAGCACACCAATGCAGTCGGGGCCTCGGTGCCTCGCAAAAAGGGTTCGATGGCGGCGAATTCGGCCTGGGTGTGGGCCGGCATTTCGATCACCGCGCGGGGTTCCAGGCTGTATTCGCGCATGGCGTCGCAATAACCGGCGTAGCGCAGGCGGGCACGGTCGGACTGCAACGCAGGGCCGGCGACCATGCCGATGCGTCGGTGCCCCGCTTCCAGCAGGTAACGCGTGGCCAGCGCCATGCCCGCGCGGTTGTCCACTGACACGGCGCTGTAGTTGGGATTGCTCGGTTGGTGATAAGCCAGCACGAACGGGGTTTGCTCGGTGTTCAAGCTGCTGAGCACGCTGTTGCTCTCGGCATCGGTGACCGTCAGCACCAGGCCATCGACGCGCTGGCGCAGCAGTTCTTCCACCACGATACATTCGCGCTCGCTGCTGTAATCGGTGGTCGCCAGCAACAGGCTGTAGCCCCGCGCCCGAGCGGCGCGTTCCATGGCCTGGAACTGTTCGGCAAACACCGGGTTGAGCAGGTTCGGCACCACCACACCAATCAACTGGGTGGTTTGCAGGCGCAGCTGGCGGCCCAGCAGATTGGGTCTAAAACCCAGCTCACGGGCGGCGGCGAACACTTGCTCACGGGTGGTCGGGCGCACCTGGTCGGGGGAAGCAAAAGTGCGGGCGGCGGTGGCGCGGGATACGCCCGCCAGCCGGGCTACGTCTTTCAGGTCAGTCATTGTCACTCGCTTGAGATCGATCTCATTGGCGAGGACAGTAGCGGGGGAATGTGGCAGTTCGGCGGTAAGGAGATGACAGTTTGATGGCACCTGGCTTGCTACCCATTGATCCGGGGTATGCCCATAGATGGTCATACTCAGCGGGTATCATTGAAACCAAGGGCAGCAAAATCCGCCCACTAACCTTTCGATTCGATCCAAGTGCGGGCACAATGCGTGTCCTTTTTTGGCAGGCACCGCCGCAGGCTCTCAAAAATGATCAAAACGCCGTACTACCTCATCGATAAACAGAAGCTTCTGGTCAACATGCAGAAGATTGCTTACGTGCGCGAGCAGTCCGGCGCCAAGGCGTTGCTGGCGCTCAAGTGCTTTGCCACCTGGTCGGTGTTCGACCTGATGCAGCAATACATGGACGGCACCACCTCGTCGTCGCTGTATGAGCTCAAGCTCGGTCGCCAGAAGTTCGAAGGCGAGGCGCACGCCTACAGCGTGGCCTGGGCCGACGATGAAATCGAAGAGATGCTGGATAACTGCGACAAGATCATCTTCAACTCGATCAGCCAATTGCAGCGTTTTGCCGCACGTTCCGAAGGTAAGACCCGCGGCCTGCGCGTCAACCCGCAGGTGAGCAGCTCCGACTACCTGCTGGCCGACCCGGCGCGCCCGTTCAGCCGCTTGGGTGAATGGGACCCGGTGAAGATCGAAGGCGTGATCGAACAGATCTCCGGCTTCATGTTCCACAACAACTGCGAGAACGGCGATTTCAGCCTGTTCGACAAGATGCTGGGCACCATCGAAGAACGCTTCGGCGCACTGCTGCATAAGGTCGAGTGGGTCAGCCTCGGCGGCGGCATCCACTTCACCGGTGAAGACTATGCGGTGGACGCGTTCTGCGCACGCCTGAAGGCGTTCTCCGAAAAGTACGGCGTGCAGGTGTACCTGGAACCCGGCGAAGCGGCGATCACCAACAGCGCCTCCCTGGAAGTCACCGTGCTCGACACCCTCTACAACGGCAAGCACCTCGCCGTGGTAGACAGCTCCATCGAAGCCCACTTGCTGGACCTGCTGATCTATCGCCTCAATGCCAAGCTGGCGCCAAGCGACGGTGAACACACCTTCATGGTGTGCGGCAAATCCTGCCTGGCCGGGGACATCTTCGGCGAGTATCAATTTGATCGTCCGCTGGCCATCGGCGATCGGCTGTCGTTCATCGACACCGCAGGCTACACCATGGTCAAGAAAAACTGGTTCAACGGCCTGAAAATGCCGTCCATCGTAGTGAAACAACTCGACGGTACAGTCGAGCTGGTTCGTGAATTTGGTTACGACGACTACCTGTCCAGCCTTTCGTAAGCTGGCGGATAAAGGAGAGATAAAGCAATTGAAAAAGAACGTTCTTATCATTGGTGCAGGAGGTGTCGCCAAGGTGGTGGCCCACAAGTGCGCGCAGCACAACGACGAACTCGGTCGTATTGCTATCGCGTCGCGCAACATCTCCAAATGCCAGGCCATCATCGACAGCGTCAAGGCCAAGGGTAGCCTCAAGGTTCCCGCCGACATCCAAGCCTTCGCGCTGAACGCCCTGGACGTGGAAGCGACCAAGGCCCTGATCCGCGAGACACAATCGCAGATCGTCATCAACGTAGGTTCCGCGTTCCTCAACATGTCGGTACTGCGTGCCTGCATCGACACGGGCGTTGCCTACCTCGACACCGCCATCCACGAAGAGCCGGGCAAGGTCTGCGAGACCCCGCCGTGGTACGGCAACTACGAATGGAACCACCTGGAAGAGTGCAAACAGAAGAACATCACCGCCATCCTTGGCGTGGGCTTCGACCCGGGTGTCGTCAACGCGTACGCCGCGCTGGCGCAGCAACAGCATTTCGACCGTATTGATTCGATCGACATCCTCGACGTCAATGCCGGCTCCCATGGCAAATACTTCGCCACCAACTTCGACCCGGAAATCAACTTCCGCGAGTTCACCGGACAGGTGTGGAGCTGGCAGAACAGCCAGTGGACCAGCAACACCATGTTCGAAGTCAAACGCACTGATGACCTGCCGGTCGTCGGTTCGCAGAACCTCTACCTCACCGGCCACGATGAAGTGCACTCGCTGTCGAAAAACCTCGACGTGCCCAACGTGCGTTTCTGGATGAGCTTCGGCGAACACTACATCAACGTGTTCACCGTGCTGAAAAACCTCGGCCTGCTCTCCGAAAAACCGGTCACCACCGCCGAAGGCCTGGAAGTCGTGCCGTTGAAACTGGTCAAGGCCGTGCTGCCCGACCCGTCTTCGCTCGCCCCCGGCTACACCGGCAAGACCTGCATCGGTGACCTGGTCAAAGGCACCAAAAATGGCCAGCCCCACGAGATGTTCATCTACAACGTGGCCTGCCATGAAGAAGCCTTCGCTGAAACTGACAGCCAGGGCATCTCCTACACCGCAGGTGTGCCACCGGTGGCCGCTGCGCTGCTGGTTGCCCGTGGCGAGTGGGATGTGAAACACATGGCCAACGTCGAGGAACTGCCGGCTGAGCCGTTCCTGAAGGCGCTGGACGTGATGGGGTTGCCGACTCGGATCAAAGACGAGAATGGTGATCGGGCTTGGGATGCGATTGCCTGATAGGCGATAGCGACCCGAACAAAAAAATGCGCCTCCAGGGGCGCATTTTTTTTGGGCCAACATGGCCCTCACGACCAATGAGGTCAACTGTGGGAGCTGGCTTGCCTGCGATAGCCGTGTGTCAGACAGCACATCTGGTACTGCAAGACCGTTATCGCAGGCAAGCCAGCTCCCACATTTGATCTCCAGCGGATGTGAGATAGATTCATTCGAGGTTGCGCGCCGAATTACTCAGAGCCCTAGAACATTGCAACAACGCCGGCGCCAACTGCTTCTCTGCATCCGCCCTGCTCCACCGACTGGTCGGCGCCACCACATGCACCGCCGCCACCGGTCGGCCATTGGCGCCCAGCACTGGCGCGCCGATGGTCATGTCGCCCAGGAACAGCTCCTGGCCATTCACCGCGTAGCCCTGCTCGCGCACCTGTTGCAACGACTCCAGAATCTGCTCGACGTCAGTCAGCGTCTGGCTGGTGTGGGCAATGCGCTGGCTGTTCTCGATCAACACCAACGCCTCCTCCTGCGGCAACGCGCTCAAATACGCGCGCCCCGACGCCGTGCAATACATCGGCACACGCGAACCGATCGGCATGTGCACCGGCACGAACCCTGAGCTGACGAAACGCGCGATATAGGTCATGTCGTAGCCCGCAGGCTCGGTTAGGCATGACGTCTCGCCGGTCAATCGCGTCAGCTCCGACAGAAACGGATTGGCCACCTCGATCAACGAATGCGCATCCAGATAACTGAAACCCAACTCCAGCACCCGGGGTGTGAGTTGGTAATGCCGTGTGCGGGAGTGTTTCCGAAGGTAACCCAGGCTTTCCAGGGTAAACACCATGCGCTGGGCCGAGCTTTTGGTCATGCCGGCGGCCTCGGCCACCTCTGCAAGGCTCATGCTGCGGCGCTGTGCGCTGAATGCCTTGAGCACCGACAGGCCTTTTTCCAGGGATTGGTTGTGCAGACTGTTGCGTTCTTCGGACATGGAGGACTCGCGGTCAGGTCGATCAGGCGTGGCGTTATTTTTACCTCAAATCACAAAAATAGACCATTAAATATCGCATATCGATACGAACAGTTCATTTTGTCGATTTTTAATAGCGAATATCGATTCTTATCAATCGAAATGGCACAGAGCTTGCGATTTCATCAATAACCGCTCGCGGTACTGACGATCCGTTTTCCTTCTGGAGTAACCCGATGAACAGTCTTTCGCCCTTGTTTCGCCGCCTTGCCTTCGGTCTGTGCGCCGCCGTTTGTGTCAGCGCCGCGCACGCAGACAGTGCGTCCTCGTACAAAGTCGGTGCAACGGCCAGTGGCTCGCCGTTTACCTTTCTTGACATCAAGAGCAACAGCATCCAGGGCGTGATGGTGGATGTGGCTGAGGCCGTGGGCAAGGCTGGCGGGTTCACCAGCCAGATCGAACAGACCAACTTTGCCGCGCTGATTCCGTCGCTCACCTCGGGCAAGTTGGACTTCATTTCCGCCGGCATGCTCAAGACCGAAGAGCGCACCAAGGTGGTCGACTTCAGCGCCCCGGTGTATGCCTACGGTGAAGGCCTGATCGTCAATGCCGACGACAACACCGCCTACCCGGAACTTATGCCACTCAAGGACCAAGTGGTCGGCGTGCAAGCCGGCACCGTCTTCTATGACCAACTGAACAAGCTCGGTATTTTCAAGGAAATCCGCACCTACGACTCCATCGGCGAGATGGTCCGCGACCTGTCCCTGGGCCGCATCAAGGCTGCCGTGGGCGACCAGCCGGTGGTGGCCTACCAGATCCGCCAGAAGTTGTTCAAAGGCGTGAAACTCGCCCCGGACTACAAGCCCACCAATGTCGGCGAAGTGTGCCTGGTGGTGCGCAAGGGTGACGCACAAACCCTGGAGCGCCTGAACACCGCTATCGCCAGCATCAAGGCCGACGGCACCCTGGACAGCATCCTCAAGAAGTGGGGACTTGATACCCAGGTGCGCCCATGAACCCGGCTGAGTTCCTGCAAAACGCCCAGGACTTCTTGCCGATCCTGCTGCAAGGCGCCTGGGTGACGATCCAGATCACGGTGCTGTCGTTCCTGCTCAGCAGCGCGATCGGCCTGGTGCTGGCGCTGCTCAAGCTGTCGCCGATCCGCGCGCTGTCGTGGACGGCCAGCACCATCATCAACGTGATCCGTGGCCTGCCGATCATTGTGCAGCTGTTCTACATCTACTTTGTGCTGCCGGACATGGGTGTGCACCTCACCGCGTTCTACGCGGGCGTGATCGGCATGGGCATCGCCTACTCGGCGTACCAGGCCGAGAACTTCCGCACCGGGATCATTGCCGTCGAACAGGGCCAGCGTGAGGCCGCCGAAGCCTTGGGCATGCGCTCGGCACTGATGATGCGCCGGGTGATCCTGCCGCAAGCGTTTCGCATCGCCCTGCCGCCCTACGGCAACACCCTGGTGATGATGCTCAAGGACTCGTCGCTGGTATCGACTATTACCGTGGCCGAGATGACCCGCCAGGGCCAACTCATTGCCTCGTCCACCTTCCAGAACATGACCGTCTACACCCTGGTCGCCCTGCTCTACCTGCTGATGAGCCTGCCGCTGGTGTATGGCCTGCGTCGTATGGAACAGCACCTGGGCCGGAGGAAAAAAGCATGATCGAAATTCGCCAACTGCAAAAACATTACGGCAGCCACCGCGTGCTGCACGGCGTCGACCTGGACGTGGCCAAGGGCGAAGTGGTGTGCCTGATCGGCCCTTCGGGTTCAGGCAAGTCCACCTTGCTGCGCTGCATCAATGCGCTGGAAGCTTATGACGGCGGCGTCATCACCGTGTTCGGCCAAACCGTACAACGCGGCAGCAAGACCGTGCACGCCCTGCGCAGCCGCATGGGCATGGTGTTCCAGCGCTTCAACCTGTTCCCCCATCGCACCGTGCTGGAAAACGTCATGGAAGGCCCGGTGTATGTCAAAGGCGAACCTGCGCAACAAGCCCGCGAGGAAGCCCTGGTGTTGCTGGAAAAAGTCGGCTTGAGTGCCAAGGCCGACGCCTACCCGGAGCAACTCTCCGGTGGCCAGCAACAACGCGTAGCCATCGCCCGCGCCCTGGCGATGAAACCCGAAGCGATGTTGTTCGACGAACCCACCTCGGCCCTCGACCCGGAGCTGGTGGGCGATGTGTTGGCGGTGATGCGCACCCTGGCCGATGAGGGCATGACCATGATCGTGGTGACCCATGAAATGGGTTTTGCCCGCGAAGTGGCCGACCGCGTGTGCTTCCTGCATGGCGGCTACATCGTCGAAAGCGGTGCGGCGGAGCAGGTGCTGGGCAATCCGCAGCATCCACGCACCCAGGACTTCCTGCGCCGTGTGCTGCATCCCACTGGCGATACGCGGAGCCTGTCATGAAATCATTGTGGTCCGCGACCGCACCGTCGGTGGTGCCGACGCCTGCGTTGAGTGAATCGGTGAAGGTCGATGTGGCGATTGTCGGTGCGGGCTATACCGGCTTGTCCACGGCGCTGCATTTGGCCGAGCGAGGCGTGAGCGTCTGCGTGTTGGAAGCCAATGAGCCGGGTTGGGGGGCGTCCGGGCGCAACGGTGGGCAGGTCAACCCCACCCTCAAATATGACCCGGAACAACTGGTGCAGATGTATGGACCGGAACGTGCCGAGCCGTTGATCTCAACCGTGTCGAACTCGGCGGACCTGGTGTTCAAGCTGATCGAAAAACACCGCATCGATTGCGCGCCGATACGCAAGGGTTGGATGCAGGTGTCGTACACCGAAAAAGGCGTCGCCGGGTTGCATGCGCGAGCAGATCAGTGGGCCCGGCGTGGTGTGCCGGTGCAGCGGTTGGATGCTGCGGCGGTAGCTTTACGCATGGGCAGTGACGCGTTTGCCGGTGGTTGGCTGGACGGCCGCGCCGGCGCGATTCAGCCGTTGGCGTATGCCCGTGGGTTGGTGGGCGCTGCGTTGGCGGCAGGTGTAAGGATTCATGGGCAGAGTGCGGTGACAGGCTTGCAGCGTCAGGGGTTCGGCTGGCAATTGCAGACCGCCTCCGGTGCGCAGGTGACCGCTGACCAAGTGGTGCTCGCCACCAACGGCTACAGCGGCAACCTGTGGCCGGGCATGGCGCAAAGCATCCTCGCGGCGAACAGTTTTATCGTCGCGACCAAGCCTCTGACGGGGCATGCAGCCGAGAGCATTTTGCCGGGCAAGGAAACCGTCTCTACCGCACAAAGGCTGCTGCTGTACTTTCGCAAAGACAGCCATGGCCGCTTGCTGATGGGCGGACGCGGGCTGTTCAACGACCCCACTTCGCCCACCGACTTTGCTCACCTGGAGCGTTCGTTGGCGCTGCTGTTTCCGCAGTTGGGGCCATTGGAATTCGAATACCGCTGGGCTGGGCGAATCGCGATCACGCGGGACTTCATGCCCCATGTCCACGAACCTGCGCCAGGCCTCACGTTGGCGCTGGGTTGTAATGGTAGGGGGATTGCGTTGTGTACCAGCCTGGGGCAGCAACTGGCGGGGCGGTTGTGTGACCGCAAGGCAGAGTTTGCCTACCCGGTGACGCCGTTGCAGCGCTTGCCGATGCATGGGTTGCAGCGGTTTTATATCGGGGCGGGGGTGGCTTGGTATAGCTTGTTGGATCGGCTCAATATCAGCTGATATGCGATCCAGGACTTTTCCCACAAGGGTTTCAGGTTGTCGCTCGGAACCTGGCTAATTAACCTCTCCGCCGTCGCTGCCAATTCGGCGTCCGGATTTGACCGTCTGACTTTGTTAACGAACTGCTACGCCCTGCACCCGCCTTAGGCGTTTTTTTGTGCCTGAGGTATTGTGTCGCGGCAGTTGTGCGCGGGATACCTTCGGGTATGCCGGGTTCGTTGACAACCGGTCGGTCAACCCGCGTACAGCTGCCACCCTCTTCGTTTGACCGCGTACGTTGGTAGCTCCACTTGTCAACAGAGTTTCACCACCCAAATCCCCCAGAAACACTCTTCACCGTACGTAGACGACATAAGGCGCCTGAGCTATCTTCGGACGCCTTATCGATCGACCCGGAACAGGAAGTCACCGCTTGAGCACGTCGTCCCTACTGCGAAGCCGCACCTTTGCCCTCTTCGCAGGCATCGCCTTTGTTGCCATAGACCAGCTCGTCAAACTACTGGCCCTGGTTTCACTGCAAGCCAACAGCTTCAAATTCGGCGCCAGCCCCCTCAACCTCGCGCTGGAACTGAGCCTGAACCCAGGCGCCTTCCTGAGCCTGGGCGCGGCGCTACCGTCGCAGGTCAAACAGCTGATCTTTATCGTGGGTGTGGCGGTCGTGGTGGCTTGGGCGTTGGGGTGGTCGCTTTCCAATTGGAACCAACCGCTGCGTAAAGTCTTGCCACTGTATGCGATTGCGCTGGGCGGTATCGCCAACCTGATTGACCGCGTGTTTCGCGACGGGCATGTGGTTGACTACATGGTGCTGAATGTTGGGCCGACGCACACTGGCGTGTTCAATATTGCTGATATCGCTATTACGGCCGGTGCCTTGTTTTTGATGCTCGATCTAATCGTAAAACCACGCAAAGCCTGATGATCTGGGGAATTCAGGGCAACGGCCATCAATTCCCCGCACTCAAAACACCGACCACCCAATCCGCTCGCTCAACAACTCCAACGCCTTCATCCCCGCCAGCGAATTCCCCGCCGCGTTCAACTCCGGCGACCACACGCACACTGTGAACTGCCCCGGCACCACCGCGACAATCCCGCCCCCTACCCCGCTCTTGCCGGGCAACCCGACGCGATAGGCAAAATTGCCCGCCTCGTCATACAGCCCGCTGGTGGCCATGATCGAGTTGACCTGCTTGGTCTGGCGGGCCGTCAAAATCTGCTCGCCGCTGTGGGCGCTTATGCCTTCGTTGGCCAGGAAACTGAACGCGCGGGCCAAGTCCAGGCAGCTCATCTGCAACGCGCAGTAGTTGAAGTAGCTGTGCAGCACCGCATCCACGTCATTGTGGAAGTTGCCGAACGATTTCATCAGATAGGCCATGGCCGCGTTACGCGCACCGTGTTGCGCTTCGGACTCGGCGACGATGCTATTGACCAGGATTTGCGGGTTACCCGACAGGCGCCGCACAAAGTCGCGCATCGACAAGATCGGCACGGCAAAGCGCGACTGGTTGATGTCGCAGATCACCAGCGCACCGGCATTGATGAATGGATTACGCGGGCGGCCGCGCTCGAACTCCAGTTGCACCATGGAGTTGAAAGGCTGTCCGGAAGGCTCATGCCCCAGGCGCTCCCAGATGGTTTCACCGCCGTGGTCGATGGCTTGCACCAGGCTGAACACCTTGGAAATGCTCTGCACCGAGAACAAGGTGTCGGCGTCGCCGGCGCAATAGGCCGCGCCATCGTTGCCGTACACGGCGATGCCCAGTTGGTTGGCCGGCACGTCGGCCAATGCGGGGATGTAGTCGGCAACCTTGCCGAGGCCGATCAGGGGGCGCACTTCGTCGAGGATCGAGGAGAGCATCGCCTGCATGTCTTGTCCGGTCATTTGTCTTTGAATCGGTGGAAAACGAGGCGCGGAGGATACCTGAAACACCCAGGTCAGGTGGCGTACTACAGAACGTGAAGCCTCCCCCGTCCCCCCTGTGGCGAGCGGGAACCTCCTCGTCACAGCGCGACCGTGCGGGCGTTCAGAAGTGCGCCACATCCGACACCCGCTCATCCAGCACATCCCGCGCCAGCGCCCAGGCCTGGTCCTTGGATTCCACCACCAACAACGGATAGCCCCAGGCCTTGCCGAACATCACGGCAAACGGCTTGAGCGCCAGGCGCTGTGCAGCGCTGGGTTCCACCTGGATCATGCCTCGGACGTAGGTGCGCAGCGCCTGCTTGTTTTTCTTCATCCAGATCGAGGCTTGCTTGCGCTCTTCGTGGGAGTGTTCGTGGTTGTTTTCGTCCACGGATTTTTCATGCAGCAGCAGGAAGGGTTGCTGGCGGGCCAGCAGGTTTTCGAAGACCAGGAAGGCATCTTCCGGCCCGCCCTCGTTGGGCGCGTCGAAAACGATTTTGACCACCGGGAATGTTGTGCTGTCGAGTCGCATGGCAGAGCTCCTTGTTGAGAATGGCTCTCACTTTAACGACCCACCCACTAGACGGCATTGCACAGAATAGCCAGACTGTTTCGCAATTCAGCCAACCTGCGATCCTTCTCATGAAACACCATCGCCTTGAAATGCATGACCGCTCGATGGTCAAGGATGCAGATCTATTCCCCCGCGCGGTGGTAGCCGTGGGCGCCACCAGCACGTCGGACACCTGGGAGCATGCGCAGCACGCCCACCGCAAGGGCCAGTTGCTGTACACCCTGCGCGGGGTCATCCATTGCGAGATCGAGGCGGGTATCTGGATCGTGCCACCGCAATGCGCACTGTGGATTCCCGGCGGTACGTCCCATGCGGCACGCGGCTCCGGCGAAGCGGAAGTCTATTGTCTGTTGATCGACCCCGACGCCGCCTGCGCCCTGCCCCCGCAATGCTGCACCCTGGCCGTGTCAGGGCTGTTGCACGAGCTGATCAGCAAGGCCGTGAGTTTCCCGCTGCTCTACGACGAAAGCGGCGCCCAGGGCCGCTTGATCAACACCTTGCTGGATGAGTTGGCCGCTGCACCTGTCGAAGCCTTGCACTTGCCGATGCCTCAGGACCCGCGATTGCGCCGACTGGCCGATAGCCTGCTGGCCGAACCGGCAGACAAGGCCACGCTTAGTCAATGGGCCGTGCGCATCGGCATGAGCGAGCGCAGCATGACGCGCCTGTTGCTGGAGGAACTGGGGCTGAGTTTTGGCCGCTGGCGCCGGCAGTTGCATGTGATCTTGTCACTGCAACGGCTGGCCAAGGGTGAGAGTGTGCAGCGCGTGGCCCTGGACTTGGGCTATGAGAACGCCAGCGGTTTTATCACCATGTTCCGCAAGACCATGGGCCAGCCGCCGGCGCGTTACCTGGCAGACCGTGCCGGGGCCTTGAATGCCCTTGCGCCGGCGACGATTGCGCTCAACTGAGCCCGCGGGTTACCAGTTTTCGCCCAGCCCCAGCAAACCCAGGATCTGCCGCCGCAAGTCCACCAGATATGGATCATCCCGGTGCCGAGGATACGGCCGTTCGATGGTCAACTGCGCCTGGATTTTCGCCGGACGGTCGCTGAACACGATCACGCGGTTGGCCAGCAGCAAGGCTTCTTCCACATCATGGGTCACCAGCAACGCCGTGTAGCCCTGGCGTTGCCACAGGTCGATCAGCTCTTTTTGCATGGTGATGCGGGTCAGTGAGTCGAGTTTGCCCAGGGGCTCGTCGAGGATCAGCAGGCGTGGTTGATTGACCAGTGCGCGAGCCAAGGCAACCCGTTGCGCCATGCCGCCGGACAGCTGCGGTGGATACGCGCGGGTGAACTGGCTGAGGCCGACTTTTTCCAGGGCTTCATCGACCTTGGCCGAATGGCTCTTGAGCAGGCCCTGGGCTTCCAGGCCGACGGCGACGGTGTCCCACACCCGGCGCCATGGGTAGAGCGTCGGGTCCTGGAACACCACCACGCGGCTCGGGTCCGGGCCGGTGATGGCGGCACCGTCGGCCAACAAGCGGCCGGAGTCCGCCGGTTCCAGGCCGGCCACCAGACGCAGCAAGGTTGACTTGCCGCACCCCGAAGGCCCGAGCAGGGCCACGAACTCGCCGGGTGCCACGTCCAACGAAACCCGTTCCAGCACCGGCAGATGCTGGCCGTCCAAGGCAAAGCCATGGCTGAGGTTTTCGATGCGCAACGCCAAACCCTCCGACGCCGATACGGCGTGTGCCCGGGCTACCATTTCATCGATCCTTTCTGCCAGGCCAATAACCGGTCACGCACCAGGAACAAACCGGTGATCAACCCCGAACAGGCGAGTGCCATGATGAGCAAGGCGGCGTACATATTCGCGTAGGCGGCCCAGCCCTGGGCCCATTGCAGGTACCAGCCGATGCCGGATTTAACGCCCATCATCTCCGCCACCACCAAGGTCGAAAACGACGCGCCCAGGCCCATGAACAAACCGACAAATACATGCGGCAAGGCTGCGGGAATCGCCACCTTGAAAATCAGGAAACCTTGCTTGGCGCCGAGGGTGCGGGCCACGTCGTAATAGGCTTTATCCACGCTCGCCACGCCCGACCAGGTGAGCACCGTGACCGGAAACCAGGTGGCCAGGGCGATCAGGAATACGCTGGCGCTCCAACTGCTCGGAAACAGGAAAAAGCACAGCGGCAATAATGCCGTCGACGGCACCGGGCCGAGGATGCGCAGTACCGGGTGCAGCCAGTAGCCGATGCGCGTGGACCACCCGATCGCCACACCCGCAATGAACCCGGTGATCGCCCCCAGCGCCACGCCCGAACCCAGCAGCAACGCCGAGTGCAGCAGGCTGTCGGCCAGGCGTGCGTAGTCTTCGATATACACCGCCAGCAAGGCCTGGGGCGGCGCAAAAAACGGCACCGGCAACAGCGCCAGTTTGGCGGTGAGCAGCTCCCAGATACCCAGCAGCGCCGGCAAGGCAATCAGCCAGGGACCCGCGTTGCGCAGACGCAGGCCCAGCTTCGCTACCTTGCGCCCCAACAGGCTCAACACGACGAACAGCGCTGCGATGCCCACGCTCAGATTGGCCAAGCCCTGGGTCATCGGCCAGTTACGCGTCGCGTTGGGCCAGTAGCTGATCAGCAACGCGACAGCCAGCCAGGCCCCGACCACTGCCACATCCTGCCACCCGACTTTGTAGACCAGGGCTGGCGCCAGAGTTGTTGCATCAGCTGAAGACATCGGCGGTGATCTCCTTGGCAAACTCCACCGGGTCAGTGCTCTTGCTGATCACTTCGACGGTTTTCAGGTCGGTCACGTAGGTGAGGATTTCCTGGGTCAGCGCCGCGCCCACCGCGTGATGGCCGTGGGTGTGGTCGTGGAGGATCGCCTGCACTTCCTCTACCGACGTATTCAGCGCATGGGCCTGGAAGCCTTTGGCGACTTCTTCGGGGTGCTGCACGGAATAGTCGTGGGCTTCCAGAATCGCTTGGGTCAGCGCCGCAACCACGCGTTTGTCTTCGCGTACCAATTTGCCGGTGACGCCGACCACGCAGCAGCTGAGGTTGGCGTATTCCTCCACCAGGTTGGTGGACAGTTCACGGGCCACGCCGGATTTGATCAGGCGGTACATGAACGGGTCACTGCCACTCACCGCCTGCACTTCGCCGCGCTCCAGGGCCGTGCCGAGCAGGTCGGCCGGGTACAGGCGCCACTCCACGTCGCGCACCGGGTCCACGCCGTGTTTTTTCAGCAGGATCGAGAAGAAATTGCGGTCCGGGCTGGCCATATCGGTCACGCCGATGGCCTTGCCCTTGAGGTCTTCCAGCTTGCTCACGCCGCCATTCGCCGCACTGAGCAAACGCAGGCAACCACCATGGGTGCCCGCCGTGAGTTTTACGTCAAAACCCTGCTCCAGGGCCTTGAGCCAACGCAGCGCCATGCCCACGCCCGCGTCGGCTTTACCGGTGGCGATGGCTTCCAGCAGCACCTCGGTGGAGTTGCCGAAGTTGACCAACTCCACGTCCAGATTGTGCTTGGTAAAAAAGCCCTGGCCGTGGGCGATTACTACGGGTGCCAGGCACACGGCGTTGAGGTTGACTGCCAGTTTCAACTTGCGTGGCGCGTCGAGGCGGATGAATTCACCGGTGCCGGCGGGTTCCTGTGAAGTGTTATGGCCAGCGTGTTCGTCAGCGGCGAAACCCAGGCGTGGCAGCGACAGGCTGGCCAGGGTGATACCGGCCAGGCCGAGTAGGCGGCGGCGGGTTAAATGATCGAAATCAGCCATGCGAAATATCCTTTTTATCAATTCTGTTGTTGAGATCAGCCAATCCCAAATGCTCGCGCAACGTCGCCCCTTCGTACGCCGTGCGAAACAATCCCTTGCGCTGCAAATGTGGAATCACGCTCTCGACAAACTCGGTGAACGAGCCCGGCAGGTACCCCGGTGAAATCACAAACCCATCGCATCCACCCTGCTCAAACAGCTCGGCCAATTGATCGGCCACCTGTGCCCCCGTGCCCACCAGCTGCGGCACGCGCACGCTGCTGGCGAAGATGCGCCCGAGTTGTTCCAGGGTGGTGTCCGGGCCCTGCATCAACAGCTTCTCGGCGGCAGCCGGGTGGATCAGCGGCGACTGGGCGATCTCAGCCAGCGTCGCCGAAAGCGGGAATGGCGACAGGTCGACATTCAACTGTGAAGCCAATGTCACCAGCCCCAACTCAGGCCGCGCCAAAGCGTTGTGTTTGTCGCGCTTGGCCCGGGCCTCGGCCTCGCTGCCACCAATAAACGGCATCACCGCCGTCAGCACCTTGCAGCTGTCAGCCTCACGGCCTTGCTGCACCACCTGCGCACGCACGTCATCGCGAAACGCACGCATCGCCGCCAAGTGCGGGTGGATGGTAAAAATCGCCTCGGCCCACCGCGCGCCAAAGCGCCGACCACGCCCGGAAGAACCGGCCTGGATCAGCACCGGTCGGCCCTGGGGTGTGCGTGGAATATTCAGCGGGCCTTCAACCCGGAACCACTCGCCCTGATGCTGCACCGAACGGATCAACGCGGGGTCCGCCAACACCCCGCTTTGGCGATCCAGCTTCAGCGCGTCCTTGCCCCAGCTGTTCCAGAGTTTGAGCGCGACTTCGACAAACTCATCGGCGCGGTCATAACGCAGGTCGTGTTCCAGGTGCTTGTCCTTGCCGAACAGGCGCCCTTCGCTGTCGTTCATCGAAGTGACGATATTCCACGCCGCACGGCCCTTGGACAGATGGTCGAGGGTGGCGAATTCACGGGCGATGTGCGCCGGTTCGTAATAGGTGGTAGAACGGGTCGCACCGAGCCCCAGCTTGGAGGTCTTGCCGACCAGGTAAGAGAGGATCGGCAACGGGTCCAGCCGCGTGGCGTCCTGGGCGCCGTAGCGCAAGGCGAACTCGCGGGAGCCACCCATCTGGTCGCCCACGGCCAGGCGATCAGCGAAGAACAGGAAGTCGAACATCCCCTCCTCCACCACCTTGGCCACCCGTGCGTAGTACTCGGGGTCGAGGTAATTGCCGACGGTTTCCGGATGGCGCCACACCGCGTGGCTGTGCACCACCGGCCCACTCAACAGGAACGCAGATAAATGGATTTGGCGGCTCATGGTTTTGGCGTCCACACAGTGATTGCGCTGACCTTCAACGGCTTGGGAATCAGCTTGGCGGCGTAGTAGGTGTCGGCAATGCGCTGTTGCTCGGCGAGGTTTTCCAGCTTGACCGGGATGATGTCGTAGCTGCGGCGGCTATTGGCGCGCTCTACCGTGGCCGGGGCGATGTTGCCCCACAGCGGGCCGAGGATTTCAGCAGCTTCCTTGGGGTGGGCCTTCACCCATTGGCCGGTCTCGCGCAGGGTGTCGAAGGTCACCTGCAACACGTCCGGATGAGCCTTGGCGAATTTCGTCGTAGCCAGGTAGAAGCGGTTGTAGTCGGCCAGGCCGTCCTTGCCGTCGGCAATCACTCGCACGTGGTGGTCCAGTTGCTGGGTGGCGAGGAACGGGTCCCAGATCACCCAGGCATCCACGCTGCCATTGGCGAAGGCGGCACCGCCGTCCGGGGCTTCCAGATAACGGGGGGTGATATCGGCCAGGGTCAGGCCAGCTTTTTTCAGGGCCGAGATCAGCAAATAGTTGCTGCCCGAGCCCTTGGACACGGCGACGGTCTTGCCCTTGAGGTCGGCGATGCTGTGGATCGACGATGTGTCCTGCACGATGATCGCCTGGGCGCCCGGCGACGAGTTTTCCTGGGCGTAGTAGGTCAATGGCGCGTCGGCGGCCTGGGTGAACAGGGCAAAGGCATCGGCCACATCGGCATGGAGGTCGACGCTGCCGGCGTTCAAGGAACTGAGCAAACCGGTGCTGAATTCATGCCAGTTCACGGTGAAGCCCAGCGGTTTGAGGCGCTGTTCCAACTGGCCATTTTGCTTGAGCAGGATCCACAAGGTGGACGAACGCTGGTAGCTGATGTCCAGGGTTTGCTCGGCTTGGGCCGCCGCCGCGGCGAACAGCAGACTGGCGGTAACGATAAGTTTCTTGAACGTCATGGAAGGCCTTGGCGTGAGAGAAATAGAAGGAGCTGCATATGCCAAAAAACCGCGTAAGGCCTGGCAGAAAAACTCATTCGATTATATTAACGACGAGAAATGATGAAAGAATCTTATAATTCTATGGTTATGCCCAATTCGTCGGATCGCGGGAAAAGCGCCCTAAGCTAAGATCTAAAGAGTATTTAACGAATGGTTTTTAGAACTTTAAGCTCGACGCTATTTCGTTGAAGATCGAGCTCGCCATGTCCATACGTCGTCCCCTCGCCGCGGTACTCGGGTTGCTGGCCTTTTCTGTCGCCGTGAGCGCCGAGGCCCAGGAAACCGTGCGCATCGGCTACCAGAAATCCTCGACCCTGATCACCCTGCTGAAAACCCAGGGCACCCTGGAAAAAGCCCTCAAGGCCGACAATATCGATGTGAGCTGGCATGAGTTCCCCAGCGGCCTACCGCTGCTCGAAGCGCTCAACGTGGGCAACGTCGACATCAGTGCCGACGTGGCCGACACCGTGCCGATCTTCGCCCAGGCCGCCCAAGCCAAACTCACCTACTTCGCCCAGGAAGCACCCTCGCCCTCAGCCCAAGCCATCGTGGTGCGCAAGGACTCGCCGATCCAGCAACTGGCGGACCTCAAAGGCAAGAAAATCGCCGTGACCAAGGCGGCGGGCACCCACTATTTGTTGATCGCGGCGTTGGCCAAGGCGGGCCTGGAGTTTTCGGATATCACGCCGGCTTATTTGACCCCTGCTGATGGTCGCGCGGCGTTCGAGAACAACAAGGTGGACGCCTGGGTTACCTGGGAACCCTTCCTCACCAGCGTGCAGCGCCAACTGCCGACACGGACCCTGGCCGACGGCGCCGGCTTGGCCAGTTACAAGCGTTACTACCTGACCGGCACGCCTTACGCCAAAGCTCACCCGGAGGTGTTGAAGGTGGTGTATGAGCAGCTGGAAAAAGCTGGCCAGTGGGTGAAAACCAACCCGCAGGACGCGGCCAAGATACTCGGCCCGCTGTGGGGCAACCTGGATGTGGCTACCGTTGAAGCGGCCAATGCGCACCGCAGCTACCAAGTGCAACCGGTAACGCTCGACCAACTGGGCGAGCAGCAGAAAATCGCCGATGCCTTCTTCAAGGCGGGACTGCTGCCCAAGGCAGTGGATGCCAAGGATGTGCAGACCTGGAAGCCTTGAGGGGGTGAGCAAGGAGTGCGGTAAATGGTACAACGGCTGAGCCTTGCTCCCCGTCTCCAGGATAACGCCCCCATGTCACCGATCGTTCCACTCGCTCAAACGCGTACCCTGGTGTTCCTGGCCTACCCGCAAATGGGCCTGCTCGACCTGACCGGCGCCCAGACCGTGTTCTGGGCCGCCACCAAAGCCATGGCCGAACGCGGCTTGCCGGGGTACGTGATGCACACCGCCAGCCTGGCTGGAGGCTTGATGCAGACCGCCGAAGGCTTGAGCGTAGACACGGTGGCACTCGGCCAATTGGCTGATACGCCCATCGACACCCTGATCGTGCCTGGCGCCCCGGCCATTCAACAGGCGATGGCGGCCAATACAGAACTGGTCGAATGGCTGCGCATCGCCTCGGCCACCGCCGGGCGCACTGCCTCGGTGTGCAGCGGCACCTTTCTGTTGGCGATGGCCGGTTTGCTCGACGGCCGCCGCGCCGCGACCCACTGGGCCATGTGCGACATGCTCAAGCACGGCTTCCCGGCTATCGTGGTGGACATGGACGCGATCTTTATCCAGCAGGGCAATGTGTGGACCTCGGCCGGCGTGACAGCGGGGATCGACCTGGCATTGGCCCTGGTCGAAATCGACTGCGGCCGCGATGTGGCGTTGCAGGTGGCCCGCGAGCTGGTGGTGTTCCTCAAGCGCCCCGGCGGGCAGGCGCAGTTCAGCCAACTGCTGCAGGCACAGACCGATGACAGCGCGGGTTTTGATGAACTGCACCTGTGGGTTGCCGACAACTTGCAGGACTCGGACCTGTCCGTGGAGCGTCTGGCGCACCAGGCCCAGATGAGCCCGCGCAACTTTGCGCGGGTCTACAAACAACGCACCGGGCGCACACCGGCCAAGGCCATCGAGTTGTTCCGCATGGAAGCGGCGCGCCGCCTGCTGGAAGACTCGGACCGCAATATCGACCAGATCGCCCGGCTGTGTGGGTTCGGCGATGAGGAGCGGATGCGGTATACCTTTCACCGCCACCTGACGATTTCGCCACGGGAGTATCGGGAGCGGTTTTCCCGCTAGGTTGTTGAGGTGATCTGGCTTCTTGTGGTGAGCGGGCTTG